>JABRVY010000351.1:0-1417 GCA_039961755.1 Acidobacteriota bacterium
GGTATGCGCGGAGGGCGCGGCCCCTGGGCACCGCCGTGCCGTTGGCGGCGGGGGTGGCCCTCCCCCTGCTGGCCTTCGAGGTCTACCGTCTGGCCGTCCTGGGCTCCGGGGAGGCCTGGCTGGCCTCCTGGGGCGAGTTCCGGGCCTTCAGTGCGGAGCAGTCGGGGCCGTGGGCGCTGCGTCTGGTTGGTGAAAAACTGCACAGCCTGCGCGTCACCGGCCCCGGCCTGGTCCTCGGCGCGGCCTGGGCTTTGGCCCTGGCGGGCAGGCTGGCTGCCCGCCCGGCGGGGGCGCCGCCGCAACCCTGCGCCGGCCCGGTACTGCCCGCCCTCTGGCTGGGGGGGTTCGCCACGTGGACCTTGTGGTTCGGGTTTTCGGCCCAAGCCAGTTACCGCCAGGGCCTGCCCGGCGCCGTGCTGCTGTACGCGGCGGGGATGTGGAGCAGCCGATGGTGGGCGTGGCGTGCGGAGGCCTCCCTGTCCCGCGGGCGGCGGCTGGTGGCGGGGGCCGGCCCGGTCTGCATCGCGGCCCTGGTGGCGGTGTCGTTGGGCCAGTGGGCGCACCGGGTGTTTTCCTTCGCGGGGTGGGAGGACGGCTTCCGCGGCCAGGTGGCCGCCGCCCAGGCCCTGGTGCGTTCGGGGGCCGCGGGAATCTCCCCGCAGATTCGTTATTACGAACCCTTTCCCTTCCTCACCGGGCTGCCCGTGGCCCTCTGCCCCACGCCCCGCCACGCCCTGGTGGCCACCTTGTGGGCCCACGCGATTGCGGGCAAACACCGCGAGGAGCTCAAGGAGCTCTGCGGGGAGGTCATCGCGGAGAATCGGGACGTACTCATCTGCTTCCCCAGGGCCGCGCCGGCCGCCCCCCAGGAGGTCACCGTGGTCATCGCCGACTGGGGACCCCGGGAGACACGGCGGGGGGTGGTGCCCAACCGCCAGCCCTCCGGGGAGGGGGCGTTCTGGTTTACCCTGCAGCAGCCGCCGCCGCTGCCGCCCAAGCTCTTTCTGGTGCTGGGCGACGCCCTGGTGGGGCCGGTGACCTGGAGCGGCGACGCGACCTGGTTTTCGGCCCTGCTGCCCGCCCGCCTGGTGCGGCGTCCCGGCGCCTTCAGCGTTCGCCTGTGGGAGGCCTGCGGACATCAGGTTACCGAGGTGGGCGACTTTCACGTCCGCGGCGAGGAGGGCGGAGGCCGGGATTGGAAGCCCGGTCGGAGGTAAAGCCCGAGCGCGGGACCGCGCCTTCCTGGGCGGCGCCGACGCCCTTGCCATGGCGAGGCCGGCGCGCGTCGCAGCACTGAGGCTATTCTGGCTTCCTCGGCTTTCTGGCGCCGCGCCGGCCTCCGGCGGGCGCCTCCGGGCCCCCGGGAGACCGGCCGTTTGCCCCCGGGGTGGGTCGCAGCGCACGCCATGGCCAGGGG
>JABRVY010000352.1:0-1022 GCA_039961755.1 Acidobacteriota bacterium
GCCTCGCTCACCGCCGGCGGGGCCAGGCGGGCGCCGGGGGCGAGGGCGGGAAACTGCTCCGCCAGGCGCCGCTCGGCCTCCTCGGCCGCCAGGCGGGCGCGTTCCAGCTCGGCGGTGGGGGGTGCCTCGGAACTCGCTGCCCTGACCAGCAGGGCGGCGTAGGCGGCGCGCGTCCGATCGACGGCGGCGAGGGCTTCGGCGCTCCCGTCGCCGGCGGCGGCGGCCCGCTGGCGCCGGGCCACCGCCGCGAAGGCCAGGCCCCGGCCGCCGGCGGCGGCCTCCCAGAGCCGTTGGCGCTGCCGGGGGGCGGCCTGGGCGGCCAGGGAGAGGGCCAGGTCCCGGCCGGTGAGACGGGCGCGGGCAAAGGCCAGGGCTTCCCGTTCGGAGAGGTAGTGGGCGGTGAGGCAGGAGTGGCGGCGAGCGATGGCCTCCGCCGCCAGGGCGTTGTCGAGGGCGACGGACAGCTCGCCCGAGAGCGCCTGCAGGCGAGCCAGGGTGAGGCGGAAGGTGGCGGTCGTGGGGTGCTCCTCTCCGCCGGCGGCACGGGCGGTGGCCAGGGCCTGCCGGGCCAGCTGGAGCCCCTGGGGCAGCTCGCCGAGGTTGGCGTGGAGAAGGGCGAGGTTGTGCTGCAGTTCGGCCACCTTGGGGTGGTCCTCTCCGAGAGCCTTTGTCCGCAGTGCCAGGGCCCGCTCCGCCAGGGGGCGGGCGGCGGTGAACTCCCCCAGGTCCGAAAGCACCTCGGCGAGGTTTTGCAGGGGCGTGGAAAGGTCCGGATGCTGCGGTCCCAGATGCTGTTCGCGCAGCTGCAGGGAGCGCTCGAGGAGGTCGCGGGCGAGGGGCAGGTTGCCGCGCTCGTGCGCCACCAAGGCGAGGCTGTTGAGGGAGTGGGCGACCTCCAGGTGTTCGCCGCCCAGACGCTGCTCCCGGATGGTCAGGGCGCGCTGCAGGGCCTGCTGCGCCGCCTCGAGGTCTCCCAGCCGGCGGAGCAGGTTGCCGAGGTTGTGCAGGACCCCGGCCACGGC
>JABRVY010000353.1:0-19608 GCA_039961755.1 Acidobacteriota bacterium
CTTCACACCTTCCGAGGCGGTCTGGCGAGGAGTCTGGCGAGGGTCGAAGCATCGGGGCTGAGCCTGCGCGACGAGGAGGGGCAGCCGCTGGGGCGCGCCCTTGTCGCCGCCAGTGCCGTCGGGGTCTCCACCGTCCTGTGCCCTTGCGTATCGAGCGAAGGGCACCTTGTCGCCGATTCGCTCCTGCTCGGGGGGGACCCATTCGCCGTCATCGAAGGAGTGATCCTGACCGGTCTGTTGTGCGGCGCCCGCCAGGGGGTGGTGATGCCTCCGTCCGGGGCCCTCCACCTCGTCGAGCAGGTGGAGCTGGCGGTGGCCCTGGCGCGTCGGCGGGGGTTGCTGGGGCCGTCCATTCTGGGTGGGGGCCTCTCCTTCGAGATGACCGTGGTTCCCCTCCCCCGTCGCCTGGTGGCCATCGATGAGTCGGCGCTGCGCCGCTGCGTTCTCGGGGAAGGCACACTGACGCCAGCCCCGCGAGCGGTGGCCGACGGGCTGCCCCCGGCTCTGGTCATCGACCCGGAGTCGGCGGCGCGGCTGGGCGCGGTGTTGGGGATGCCCGAGGACGACCCGGGGAAAGCTCGACTGCTCGCCGGTCTGCGGCTGGTCACTCTGGTCGGCCACCTGGCTACTCCTGCGGTCGTCGAGGTGCCGGCAGCGACAACGCTGGAGGGTCTCCTCCAGGTCTCGGCAGTGCCCGCGCCGGGGATCGCCGCGCCGGTCAAGGGGGCGTTGTCCGGCGGACTGCTGGGGGTGTTCCAGCGGTGGGGGAGGGAAGAGAGGGTCGCCTCGCGCGGCTCGGTGCTGCTGCTCGGGGAGTCGACGTGCGTGGTGGCGCTGCTGGCCAGCCTGCTCTCGACCCTGGTGAGGGAGGCCTGCGGCGCCTGTGCGCCTGGTCGCACCGGGGTGAGGGCGCTCCACGAGGCGTTCGCCGCCATGGCGGAGGGGAGGCTGGGTGGTGGCTCGCTGGCGGCGGTGGAGGAGACGGCAGCTCACCTGCGTGCCACCGCTCGCTGCGAGCTGGGGCGGGGCGCCGGCCGACTGGTGGCCAGCGCCCTGGGAGCCTTCCGAGCCGAGATCGAGGCCCATCTGGTGGACGGGCGGTGCCCGACCGGCCACTGTCGCAGGATGGTGGCGGGTTGACGTCGGTGATGTCGGGGCCTGCGAGGGCTGGCAGGTCGATCAGGCCCCTCCGGTCGTTTCACGGTGGGGAGGGGAAGGGGTAAACACCCACGGGAGGCGGCCACCCCTTTTGCGATGCCTGCGTCATGGTGTATGGTTTTGCCGTGGGGGTGCTCGGACCGGGGGGCAAAGGCGCGGGGTGGCCCGTCGGGCCAGCGGCCAGGCCACACTGCGGGGGGAAAGAACGTGTCCTCGGCTGGGAAGCCGATCGGGTTGGCATGCATCTTTCATGAGTAGGCGCGGTGATCGGGGAGGCGAGGTTCCCGATCGGAAGGAAGGGTGAGATGGGATTCCTGCACATCTGGGCGTATGTGACGCTGGCTGGCTTCGTTCTGGGTTGCGCCTACAAGGCGATCAAGTACGCCACCATGCCCATGCACCTGCGCTGGGAGCTGTACCCGGTGGCGCACGAGAAGGGGAAGGCGAGCTACGGCGGCTCCTACTTCGAGGAGGTCAACTGGTGGACCAAGCCGCGGGAGAGCTCCAAGTTCGGCGAGGTCAAGGTCATCCTGGAGGAGGTTCTGACCCTCAAACAGGTGCACGAGCACAACCCGGGCCTGTGGCTGCCGTCGCTGCTGTTCCACTACGGCCTTTACCTGTTGTTCGCCATGGGGGCGGCACTGTTGGCAGGGGGCATGGCGGTGGCGGTGGGCTTTCGTCCCCTCACCTTTCTCGCCGGTGGTGCTCTCATGTCGGTGTGGGGGGCCGTGGGCCTGGGCCTGGGAACCCTCGGTACGCTTCTTCTTCTCCTCCGTCGCCTGGGCCAGGCCGAGCTGCGGCGCAGCTCGTCGCCGGCCGATTTCGTGCACCTGTGGCTGTTCCTGCTGCTGTTCGCGGCATCGTGGGGGAGCTTCGTCACCTTTGATCGTTCCTATGCGCAGGCTGGCAACTTTCTGGCGGGTCTGATGCGAGGTGAGGCAGTCACGCCCGCCTCCGGGTGGTTCATGGCCCAGGTGGGAATTCTGGGGTTGTTCCTCATCTACATGCCGTGGAGCCACATGGCGCACATGTTCACGAAGTACTTCACCTGGCATTCGGTGCGGTGGGAGGACCTGCCCAACCTGCCGGGTACCGGGATCGAGAAGAAGGCGCAGAAACTACTGATGCTTCCCGTGTCGTGGTCGGCGCCCCACATCCGTGGCGACGGGAAGAAGACCTGGGTGGATGTGGCCCAGGAAGGGGGGGAATAAGTACGATGGCCCAGGCACGAATCAACCCGATCAGGGTGAAAGATATCGGCAGACCCGCCGAGGTCCTCTCACCGGTCAATCTGCAGGAGCTGGCTCCCCTGCCACCGCCTTTCGATCAGGACGACCCGGCCAAGCTGTGGAAGGAGCTGGCGGCCGAGCGGCGGCAGGAAGTGGAAGCTTCCCTCGACGGCGTCTCCGCACTCAGCCTCAAGCGGCCATCCTCCCCGGAGGAGGAGAAGAAGCTGCTGGAGGGTTTCGTCGCCGGTTTGAAGAAGCTCCTGAGCAAGGAGAACAACTGGACGTTCCTGCAACCGCTGACTCTGTCGCTGGAGCACTGCACCCACTGCCAGACCTGTGCCGAGGCGTGTCCGATCTTCGTCGGCTCGGGGCGCAACGAGGTCTACCGGCCCTCCTACCGGGCCGACGTGCTGCGCCGGCTGGCCGCCCGCCACGGTAACGGCGGCAACCCGGTGAAGGCTGCGCTCACCGGCTCGGTGGACCTGAACTGGAGCACCTTCGCGCGCCTGGCGGAGCTGGCGCATCGCTGCACCCTGTGCCGTCGCTGCACCCAGGCCTGTCCCATCGGCGTCGACAACGGGCTGATCTCCCACGAGCTACGCAAGTTGTTCTCCCAGGAGCTGGGCATTGCGGCGCAGGAATGCCACCGCACGGGCTCGGTGCAGCAGCTCAAGGTGGGGTCCTCCACCGGCATGCCGCCGACGGTGGTGAAGGACAACATCGAGTTCATCGACGAGGAGATGAGCGAGAAGGTGGGCTTCAAGATCGAGACGCCCTGGGACAAGGCGGGGGCCGACGTGCTGCTCATCCACAACGCCGGGGAAATCCTGTCCTGGCCGGAAAACCCCGGCGCCTTCGCCATCATGCTGGAGATGGCCGGCATCTCCTGGACTCTGTCCTCGGACATCGCCGGCTACGACGCGGTCAACTACGGCCTGTGGTACGACGATTTCCAGCTGGCGCGGGTGGCGTTGAAGCACGCCGAAATCGCCAAGAAGCTGGGGGTGAAAAAGGTCGTCATCGGCGAATGCGGCCACGCCCACAAGGCACTGACCGTGATCGCCGACCGCATCTTTTCCCAGGAGTACAACATCCCGCGGGAAAGCTGTCTCACCCTGATGGAGGATATCGTCATGTCCGGGCGGCTGAAGTTCCTGCCCGAGCGCAACGACTTCCCGGTCACCCTGCACGACCCCTGCAACATGGTGCGGGCGATGGGGATCGTCATGCCCCAGCGACGCATCCTGCAGAAGATCGCCCCCCGCTTCCGGGAAATGACCCCCCACGGGGTAGAGAACTACTGCTGCGGCGGGGGCTCCGGGTTCGCCATCATGAACCCCAACAACTTCGCCTCCTGGAAGTACCTGGTGGCGGGGCGCGTGAAGCTGAAGCAGATTCTGGATGCCTTCGAGGGGGAACTGGATCCGTCGATCCCCAAGTACCTGTGCGCTCCCTGCTCCAACTGCAAGGGACAGTTCCGCGACCTCTTCCGTGCTTACAACGTATTCGAGCGAACAAACTTGCTCTACGGTGGGTTGGTCGAGCTGATCGTCAACGCCACCGAGGGGGTGCCCGAGGGGTTCCTGGAGTGGGAGTTCCACTAGAGCCCCGGTGTTCAGACGCTACTGGGGGCGGGCCCCCGGGAGGTGACAGAGGCTGAAATCTCACCGGCACTCGGCGGCCCGAGCGGGGAGAAAGTGAAGCAGCGTTCCCGCCGGCGCAGGGAGCTGGATTTTAAGGGGAGTGCTGCGATGACATCCTCGCGGTCGCTGTTGAAGAGTGAAGACTGGATGTCGCTGTGGCTGGGCCTGGTCATCTTTGCGCTGTCGATGGGGTTGCTCGCCGGTGCGGATCTGCTCGGCTGGGCGGTCAAGACCAACGTCTGGACCTCCTTCACCCAGATCATGGAGCCGGTCTCCAAGGGTTACGCTGGGCTGGGGGGGCTGGGCTCGTTACTCCTGACGTTTCTCTTCCTGCTGGTGATCATGACGGTGGCGGCGCGGGGGCTGGAGGCCAACGTGCGCCGTTTCGCGTCCGGGTTCGTGGTGATCTTTGCCGCTTCCTACCTGTGCTGGGTGGCCGGCCACTTCGCCTACGTGGCCGCAACCCCGGACAAGCTCGAAAAGCTCGGAATCTCCTGGTCGTTGAACCTGACCGGGGAGGCCGGCTACATCCTGGCCCTGCTGGCCGGATTGGTGGTGGGCAACTTTCTTCCCCGGACGGCGACCAGGATCGCCGAGGCCACCAAGCCAGAGCTCTACATCAAGACCGCCATCGTCATCATGGGGGCGGGCTTGGGCGTCAAGGCGGTGGAGGCCCTGAGCCTGGCCTCGGCGGTCATCTTCCGCGGTCTGTGCGCCATCGTCGAGGCCTACCTGATCTACTGGGCAGTGGTGTACCTGGTGGCCAGGAAGTACTTCGGCTTCAGCCGGGAGTGGGCGGCGCCCCTCGCCTCGGGGATTTCCATCTGCGGGGTGTCCGCGGCCATTGCCACCGGTGGAGCCATCCGCGCGCGCCCCGTGGTGCCCATCATGGTGTCCTCCCTGGTGGTGATCTTCGCGGTGGTGGAGCTGGTGCTGCTGCCGTTCGCCGCCCAGGTTTTCCTCTACAAGGAGCCGATGGTCGCCGGGGCCTGGATGGGGCTGGCCGTCAAGACCGACGGGGCCGCCGTTGCCTCCGGCGCCATCACCGATTCCCTGGTGCGGGCCAAGGCGCTGGCGGTCATGGGGGTGGAGTGGAAGGAGGGGTGGATCCTCATGGCCACCACCACGGTGAAGGTGTTCATTGACATCTTCATCGGCGTGTGGGCGTTCATCCTGGCCATCCTGTGGTGCACGGTGATCGAACGCAAGCCAGGCGAGAAGGTGAGGGTGGGCGAGATCTGGGAGCGCTTCCCCAAGTTCGTGCTGGGGTACGTGGGCACCTTCGCGGCCACCCTGGCCCTGTGCATGGCCTTCCCCCACCTGGTGGGGGCGGCCAAGGCCGCTTCCGGCGAGGCCAACGTGTTCCGGCAGTTGTTCTTCGCCATGACCTTCTTCACCATCGGCGTGGTGTCCAACTTTCGCAAGCTGTGGGAGGAAGGCATCGGCCGGCTCGCCGCGATCTACGCCATCTGTCTGTTCGGCTTCATCATCTGGGTTGGCCTGTTGATCTCGTGGATCTTCTTCCACGGTGTCACCCCGCCGGTGGTGGGAGGGTAGGAGGGGAGTATGGAGAAGGACCCCCAGCCCCGCCTCGCTGAGGAACTGCAGCGCATGCAGCGGGAGGAGCTGCTGCCCATCGAGAAGAAGCTCATCACCTGGAGCATCGTGCTGGGAATCGTGCTCCTGGCGGTGTTAACCTGGGCCAGCTACACCTTCTTTCCTGGCCAATAGGCGGCAGGACGGCTTGCCGGCGAGCGGTTACGCCCGCGTTACCTGCTCGACACAGCGCCGCTCCCTGGGTGGGAGGGAAAGCCATGAGGCTACTGTGAAATCGCTGATCGGGGCGAGCTCGCGTGGTGCCGTCACCCCAGCGTAACAGGAGGAAGGGGCGAGTTAACCCGAGGCCGCCCCGCCGCCTTGAAGCATGCTCCGGAAAAGGGCTTGCCACCTTTGCCGCAGGCGTTGATATCGATGGCACAACGATTGCAGCGATTCGCACCGGCGGGTGCGAGCTGTGTCGTGCGGCAAGCACATCCGAAAGGGCTGCGGAACAGTGACCAGGGCAACCAAGCGAGGAGGGGCGTGAACGGCGACGGGAGGCGATTTCGGTGGTGCGATCCGCCTCCGGCGCCAGGGAAGGTCCCGCCTCCGCCAGCCACAGTAGAGCAGGAGCCAGAATCGAGGCCTTCGTCCATATCGGGAAAGGAGCTGCCATGAGTGAGAAGAAGAGAGAAACGCCGCTACTCGACGAGCTCGAGAAGGGGCCCTGGCCGAGCTTCGTGAAGGAGCTCAAGAAGAGCGCCGACACGCCGGTGGTCCAGGACCTGCTCGGGCAGCTGGAGCGGTCCTACGAGGAACATCTCGGGCACTGGAAGCACGGCGGCATCGTCGGCGTCATGGGGTACGGCGGTGGGGTGATCGGGCGCTACTCCGACCTCCCTGAGGAGTTCCCCCACATCGCCCACTTCCACACCATGCGTGTCAACCAGCCGGCGGGGTGGTTCTACACCTCCGACGCCCTGCGCAAGATCTGTGACATCTGGGAAGCGCACGGCTCCGGAATCACCAACATGCACGGCTCCACGGGCGACATCATCCTGCTGGGGACCACCACCGATCAGCTGGAGCCGATCTTCGGCAAGCTGACGGAGATCGGCTTCGACCTCGGTGGCTCCGGCTCCGACATGCGGACACCGTCGGCGTGCTGCGGCCCGGCGCGCTGTGAGTGGGCGTGCTACGACACCCTGGCGGCCTGCTACGACTTCACCCAGACCTACCAGGACGAGCTGCACCGTCCGGCTTTCCCCTACAAGTACAAGCTGAAGTTCGCCGGCTGTCCCAACGACTGCGTGGCCTCGGTGGCGCGCGCCGACATGTCCTTCATCGGCACCTGGAAGGACGACATCCAGATGGATGCCGAGCAGGTGCGACAGTACGCCGCCAGCGGCACGGTGGACATCCAGAAGGACGTGTGCGAGCGCTGCCCCACCCGCTGCATGAGCTGGGACGGGACCAACCTCACCATCGACAACAGCGAGTGCGTCAAGTGCATGCACTGCATCAACGTGATGCCCAAGGCGCTGCGCCCGGGCAAGGAGCGCGGGTGCACGGTGCTGATTGGCGCCAAGGCCCCCATCGTCGGTGGCGCCCTGCTGTCCAGCGTGTTCGTGCCCTTCATCGAGATGGAGCCCCCCTACAGCGACCTCAAGGAGCTCACCGAGGCCATCTGGGACCTCTGGGGCGAGCACGGCAAGAACCGCGAGCGCGTCGGTGAGTTCATCCAGCGTGTCGGGCTGGGCAACTTCCTGGAGCAGATCGGTCTCGATCCGGTTCCGGAAATGATCGCCTACCCGCGCACCAACCCCTACATCTTCTTCGGCGAAGAGCTGCACGAAGAGCAGGCTTGAAGTCGCCGCGAGCCAAAGAAGGAGAACAGCGTATGTCAGCCAGTCCCCGGAAAACCGATATCGGGCCTCCCCACTACGAGCAGTTCCTGCCGCCGATCATCAAGAAGAACTACGGCAAGTGGCTGTACCACGAGAACCCCCGCCCTGGCGTGCTGGTGCACGTGGCCGAATCGGGCGACAAGCTGTACTCGGTGCGGGCGGGTACGCCCCGCCTCCTCAACGTCAAGTCCATCCGGCTTTTCGCCGACCTCGCCGACAAGTACTGCGGCGGCCACCTGCGCTTCACCAGCCGCAACAACGTGGAGTTCTTGCTCACCGATGAGAGCAAGATCGACGCGCTCATCCAGGAGCTCCACGATCTGGGCTACCCGGTGGGCGGAACGGGCAACGCCATTTCCGCCATCGTCCATACGCAGGGGTGGGTGCACTGTCACTCCGCCGCCACCGACGCCTCTGGCGTGGTCAAGTCGCTGATGGACGAGCTGTACCCCCACTTCGTCAACATGAACCTGCCGGCCAAGCTGCGTATCGCCTTCGCCTGCTGCCTCAACATGTGCGGCGCGGTGCACTGCTCCGACATCGCCATCCTGGGGGTGCACACCCGGGTGCCTGAGATCGATCACGCCAACCTGCCGAAGATGTGCGAGTTGCCGACGCTCATCGCCTCCTGCCCGACCGGCGCCATCCGGCCGGCCACGGTGGACGGTCAGCAGTCCATCCACATCGAAGAGCACCTGTGCATGTACTGCGGCAACTGCTTCACCGTCTGCCCGGCGGTGAAGATCAACAACGCCAAGACCGACGGGCTCTCCATCTGGGTGGGCGGCAAGGTCTCCAATGCCCGCACCGAGCCCAAGTTCTCCAAGCTGGTGATCCCGTTCTTGCCCAACAACCCGCCGCGGTGGCCGGAAACCGTGGAGGCGGTCAAGCACCTGGTGGAGGTGTACGCCGCCAACGCTCGCAAGTACGAGCGCATGTCCGAATGGGTGGAGCGCATCGGCTGGCCGCGCTTCTTCAAGCTCACCGGCCTGCCGTTCACCAAGTACCACATCGACGACTTCACGCACGCCGGCGAGACCTACAAGCGCTCGGCGCAGTTGAAGCACTGACGAGGGGGGGAAAGGCCATGGCCGATCCTGTAAGCGTGGACGAGGTCGCCGCCGCCATGTTCGACTTGGTCAAGTCGACCTACGGCAAGAAGAACCTGAAGGCGATGGACCTCACCAAGGCGATGATCGAGCAGTTCGGCGAGGAGCGCTGCGACAAGCAGCTGTGCAAGCAGGCCATTCGCCAGCTGATCGACTCCGGGAAGTGCACCTACTCCTACGTGGGTGGGAGCTACATCACGCTGCCTCCGGAGGCGGGGAGTTAACGAGCTGCGTGGCCTGCCCTGGGACCGGCGATTGCCGGTCCCAGGGCGCAGCCAACGCTGAAAGAAAGTGGAGGTGTGTCCATGTCGGAAGCCAAGGGAGCAAACCGGTCGGCGGCCATGGTCGAACTGCTGGAACGGTGGCAGGCGATCGAGCGCAAGAGCATCGAGCAGTGCTCGGAGATCATGTCGCGCACCCAGAATCCGCTGGTGCGCCAGGTGATGGAGATCATCCGCAACGACTCGGGGCAGCATCATCGGGTGCAGCAGTTCCTCATCGACACCCTCACCAAGCAGGCCGCTTCCCTGACGCCGGAGGAGCTGGCGGAGATCTGGGACAAGATCGAGGAGCACATCGCCCTCGAGCGGGAAACCGTGGAACTGGCCAAGGAATTGAAGAAGAAGGCGTTCTCGGTGGTCCACAAGGTCATCCTGGAGTACCTGCTGATCGACGAGGAGAAGCACGATCGCCTGCTCGACGAGCTGGAACAGTTCAAGAAGGGGATGTACCCGTACGCGTAGCCCGCGTCGATAGGAACGGGAGGCGGTACTCATGGGCTTGCTCAAGAAGAAGGATGACGTCAAGAAGCCGGCGTTTGCGTTTGCCTCCAAGGGATCTGGCGGGCAGCTCTCGCCGTTGCGGCCGGTGCAGCAGGAGAAGCTTCCCCCCTGCACCGATCGCTGCCCCAGCGGCAACGACATCCGCGGTTGGCTGACGACCATCGCCCTGCGGGAGAAGCTGGGCTTGACCCTCGAACAGGCGTTGACCAGGGCCTGGTATCTCGAGGTGGAGACCAACCCGTTCCCCGCGATCATGGGGCGGGTCTGCCCGCACCCGTGCGAGAAGCAGTGCAACCGCAAGGAAAAGGACGGGGCAGTGGCGATCAACTCGGTGGAGCGGGTGATCGGCGACTGGGGCATCCAGCAGAATCTGCCCCTCCCCAGGCTAGACGAGGGGGGGCCGTTCGCCGAGCGCATCGCCGTCATCGGCGCCGGTCCGGCCGGCCTGTCGTGCGCCTATCAGCTGGCCCGCCGCGGGTACGGGGTGACCGTGTTCGAGTCGCTGCCAGCTGTCGGGGGCATGCTGCGCTACGGTATCCCCCAGTACCGCCTGCCCCGCCACATCATCGACGCAGAAGTCAAGAAGATCGAGGATCTGGGCGTGGAAATCCGGTGCGGGGTGACGGTGGGCAAGGACGTCTCCTTCGCCGAGCTGCGCCGCGACTTCCAGGCCATCTTCGTCGCCATCGGCGCCCACCAGGGCAAGAACCTGGGGGTCCCCGGTGAGGACGGTCCGGGGCTGTGGACCGGCACCGAGTTCTTAAACCACGTCAACGCCGGCAAGCGCGTCGAGGTGGGACCCAACGTGGTGGTCATCGGCGGCGGCGATACGGCCATCGACGCGGCGCGGGTGTCCAAGCGGGTGACCATGGATTCGGCGGCCGTCTCCAAGCGTATGGGCGCGGAAGTGACCATCCTGTACCGCCGCACCCGGGCGGAGATGCCAGCCATCGAGCGGGAGATCGAGGAGGCGCTGGAGGAGGGGATCCGCATCGAGTACCTGGCGGCGCCGGTGGAGATCCTGCGCAACCAGGATGGCTCGGTGCGGGCCATGAAGGTGCAGCGGATGGCGCTGGGGGAGCCCGATTCGTCCGGGCGGCGGCGTCCCGTTCCGATTCCCGGCGATGTCTACGAGTTGCCGGTGGATACCATCATCACCGCGGTCAGCCAGCAGCCCGACCTGGCCAGGCTGGGGAGCGAGGAGCTGGGCAAGGACTGGCTCTCCTGCGACGAGTGGGGGCGCACCGGGGTGGAGGGGGTGTGGACGGGCGGCGACAACATCGGCCTCGGCCTCGCCACCATTTCCATTGGCCAGGGGGCGAAGGCGGCGCAGGCCATCGCGGCCGCGCTGCGCGGCGGACAGCCGAAGGCCGCCCCGGCCAGGCCCAAGGTGGGGCCCGAGAGGATCAAGATGGCGTGGTACCCCGACAAGCCCCGGGCGGAGCGAACCGTTCGCCCTGCCGCCGAGCGCCTGGCCAGGCCTCTGGAGGAAGTCGATCTGGGCATCACCCAGGAGCAGGCGCTGGAGGAGGTTACCCGCTGCTTCTCCTGCGGCAAGTGCTTCGCCTGTGAGAACTGCTGGATGTACTGCCAGAACAACTGCTTCACCAAGATCGCCGATCCTCAGTTGGGGGATTTTTACAAGGTGAAGTTGGAAGTGTGCGACGGCTGCAAGAAGTGCGCCGAGGAGTGCCCCTGCGGCTTCCTGGATCTGGTGTGAGGATGGAGGGTTGCCCGTGCGGCTTTCCACGCCCCGCGTGACCATTGCTGGCCTGGCGGGAGACAGCGGCAAGACGCTGGTCTCCCTCGGGCTGGTGCGGGCGCTGGGTGAAAAGGGCCTGCGGGTGGTCCCGTTCAAGAAGGGGCCGGACTATATCGACGCCGCATGGCTCGGCGTCGCCGCCTCCTGCCCCGGTCGCAACCTCGATACCTTCCTCATGAACGCAGCAGGGCTGGGGCGGGCTCTCGCGGCGGCCCAGCAGGCGGACGTGATCGTCATCGAGGGGAATCGCGGCCTGTACGACGGGCTGGACGCGGAGGGCACGCACTCCACCGCCGCCCTGGCGTCGCGGCTGGCCTCGCCGGTGGTGCTGGTGGTGGACGCCACCAAGGTGACACGGACCGTTGCCGCGCTGGTGCTGGGCTGCCGGGTTTTCGACCCGGACGTGGATCTGGCCGGGGTGATCCTCAACCGGGTGGGCACTGGCCGCCAGGAGGCCCTGATTCGCCGTGCGGTCGAGGAGGGAGCCGGGGTGGCGGTACTCGGCGCCCTGCCGCGGCTTTCCACGGGCGATGACCCGCTGCCGGGCCGGCACCTGGGCCTGGTCACCGCCGCCGAGCGACCGGAGCGGGACGAGGCGGTGCAGCGCGCCGCCCGGGCCGTCAGGGAACACGTGAATGTGGAGCAGGTGTTGGCGATCGCTCGCACCGCTGCGGTGGTGGACTTGCCCCAGCAGGTGATGCCGCGCCGCGGATCACCGGTGCGACTGGCGGTGCTGCGGGACGAGGCCTTCAGCTTCTATTACCCGGAAAACCTGGAGGCGCTGGCGGCGGCGGGCGCCGAACTGGTGTTCGCCTCGCCCCTGCGCGATCAGGGGCTTCCTGACGTGGACGGGGTGGTTGTCGGTGGCGGTTTTCCGGAGGTGTACGCCGAACGGCTGGCGGCCAACGAGATGTTCTTGACGGCGCTCCGCCGGGCGGCTGCCCTGGGGATGCCGACCTACGCCGAGTGCGGTGGTTTGATGCTGCTGGCCCGCACCCTCGAGGTGGGTGGGCGTACCTTCCCCATGGCGGGGGTGCTGGACCTCGCGGTGGAGCAGCGCACCAGGCCCCAGGGGCACGGCTACGTCGAGGGACGGGTAAGCGCCGACAACCCCTTCTTCCCCCCGGGCACCACCCTGCGGGGGCATGAGTTTCACTACTCCACGGTGACCGGCGGCGCGGACGCCGAGCGGACGGCGATGACCCTGGAGCGGGGCGTGGGCGTCGGTGCGCAGCGGGATGCGGTGGTGCGCGGCAGCGTCTGGGCCTCCTATACCCATCTGCACGCCCTCTCCCTGCCCCAGTGGGCGGAGGCGGTGACCGGGGCGGCGCGCCGGTTCGCCGCCTCGAGATGTGACCTCGAGCCGGCATGGGCGTGAGGGAGGCAGTGGTGGAGCAGCTGCGCTGCGGAAAGTATGTCGAGCTGGCGGGTCAGGCCGACACCAGCCCGCGCGTGCTGCGCGCCCTTCTCGGCCGCCTGTGGGATGAGGAGGCGGGACTTCGTGAAGGTGCGGCGATCACCCTGGGCGAGCTGGCGGCGCGATCGCCGGACAGGGCGGTCGAGCTGGTGCGCCGTTTCCTCTGGGCGTTGAACGACGAATCGGGAACCAACGGTGGGGCGGTGGTACCGGCGCTGGCGGCCATGGCGAGGCGAGCCCCTGCCGTGGTAGGCCCGTACGCCGGAGCGCTGGTGGCGCATCTGGACGATGAAGGTTTGCGGGGAGAGCTCGTCGAGGTGTTGGCGACCCTGCACCACGCTGATCGGAGATGGACCGAGCCCCACGCCGCGGAGCTGGCGGGATGGGGCATCGAACTGGGCGACGGACCACCCCCGGGGGGAGAGGAGGTCGAGGAGTGAGCGAGCGCAGCCCGCGCAAGCGCATCGAGCAGTGGCAGGAGTACCTGACGACACACCCGGCCTCGGCGGTGGGGCATTTCAACCTGGCGCTGGCCTACACCGACCTGGGCCTGGTGGGGCGCGCCGAGGAGCTGTACCGCAAGGCGCTGGAGCTGGACGACAGCCTGGTGGAGGCCTGGGTCAACCTGGGCGGGGTGCTGCTCCTGAAGTGGGATTTCCCGGGCTGCCTGAAGGCCAACCAGGAGGCGGTGGCCCGCCGGGATGACTGCGTGCTCGCCCACTACAACATGGGGCAGGCCTACCTCTATCTGGGGGATGCCGAGGGAGTGGTGCGGTGCTACCGCCGGGTGCTGCAGCTGGAGCCCCGGCACCCCGCCGGGCACTACTACCTGGCGGTGGGGTTACTGGCCACCGGCCACGTGGAGCAGGCCCGTCGTGCGGCGGCCACCGCCATGGAGCTGGGGCACCGTCCGTCGCCGGAATTCCTGCGCTCCCTGGAGAAGGCCTCCCAGAAGCCCGGCTCTGAAGGCGGAGTGCCGGTCCTGGAAATCGGAGGATAAGGGGCCATGCGTGGCCCTGGGAAGAACGCGAAAGCGTAAGGAGGAAAGACATGGCGATCTTCACTCACGGCAACATCTCTCTCGAAGTGGATGAGGACGGCTTCATCCAGGACCCTGAGCAGTGGAACGAGGAAGTTGCCAAGGCGCTGGCCACCACCGAGGGCGTCAGCGATTTGACCGAGAACCACTGGAAGGTGGTGCACTACCTTCGCAAGTACTTCCTGGAGTTCGGGGTGGCGCCGATGATCCGCAAGCTCTGCAAGGAGACCGGGTTCACGCTCAAGGAGATTTACGAGCTGTTCCCCTCCGGTCCGGCCAAGGGAGCCTGCAAGGTCGCCGGCTTGCCCAAGCCCACCGGCTGCGTCTGATCCGGCGGCGGGAATCGACCCGGCGATCCCAGGATCCCGGGTCGATCCACCCGCGCGGTGAAGGCTCGCGCGCACGGGGAGGACCACGGTGCCCCGGGGTCGGGTCGCCACACCCGCGAGGTTGCC
Organism: Acidobacteriota bacterium; assembly: GCA_039961755.1. Classification (GTDB taxonomy): domain Bacteria; phylum Acidobacteriota; class Thermoanaerobaculia; order Thermoanaerobaculales; family Thermoanaerobaculaceae; genus CALEVZ01. The sequence goes on from JABRVY010000353.1 coordinate 14,041, forward strand.
CTGGCGCCACGCCGGGGTGAGCGAGGAGGGTCGCGATGGGGAGGCAAATGGTGCCGGCCGCACGCCGGCCTGTGCCGGGGGAACGCCAGTGACGACGCTGGGCGCATGGCTTCAGGCACGGCGAGCCAGCGTGCTGGAGCGCTGGTTCGAGCTGGTGATCGCCTCCTACCCGCCCGAGAGCGCGGCGTTTCTGCGCGGTGAAAAGGATCGCTTTGCCAACCCCATCGGTGCCACCCTGAGGCGCGAACTGCCGGCGCTTTTCGATGCCGTCTTCGGCCCCGGAGACGCCGAGGAGGCTCACCGGGCGATGGCCGCGGTGGTTCGGCTGCGCGCCGTGCAGCAGCTCGCCCCCGCCGCAGCGGTCAGCTTCGTGCCCCTGCTCAAGCGGGCCATCAGCCAGGAGCTGGGAGCCGAGGAGGGGGGCAGGGCGGCGGAACTGCTCGATCTCCATGCGCGGATCGACGAATTGACGCTGGCGGCGGTGAACGAGCTGGTGGAGTGCCGCGAGCAGGTGTACCGACTCAAGGCCCACGAGGCGCGGGCGCAGGTGTACTCGCTGTTGCGCCGCGCCGGCATGCTGGTCGAGGCCGGAGTCGCCGACGATGGGAAGGGAGGTGGAGAGGAATGAGTTTCATCTGGTCCCTCGTGATCTTCTTGGGGCTGGTCGCACTCGTCCTCCTCGGCGTCGAGGGGGCGAAACTGGAGGGGCTGTTCGGGATCTGGCTTCCCTACGCGGCGGTAGGCATTTTCGTGGGTGGCCTCATCGCCCGCGTGGTGGGCTGGGGGAAGAGCCCGGTGCCGTTTCGCATCCCCACCACCTGCGGCCAGCAGAAGTCGCTTCCCTTCATTCGCCACGCTCACCTCGACAATCCCGCCACGGGGCTGGGCGCGGCGGCGCGGGTGGCGCTGGAGGTGTTGACATTTCGCTCTCTGTTCCGCAACACCAGGGCGCAGCTGACCGCCGACAAGCGTCTGGTGTACGGCTCGGAGAAGTACCTGTGGGCGGGGGCGCTGGCCTTTCACTGGGCGTTTCTGGTGATCCTGCTGCGCCACTATCGCTTCTTCGCCGAGCCGGTGCCGGTGGTGATCGGCTGGCTGCAGGGACTGGACGGCTTTTTTGAAGTCGGACTGCCGGTGATTTACGCCACCGACGTGGTGATCCTCGCCGCCCTGGGCTATCTGCTGGGCCGCCGCCTGCTGGACGCTCGTCTGCGGTACTTCTCCCTGGCCGCCGACTACTTCCCCCTCTTCCTGCTCCTCGGGGTGGCGGGCAGCGGCGTGCTGCTGCGCTACGTGTGGAAGACCGACATCACCCGGGTGAAGGAGCTGGCGGTGGGCCTGGCGAGCTTCCGGCCGGTGCTGCCCGAGGGGCTGGGCGCCATGTTTTACGTCCACCTCTTCCTGGTGTGCGCCCTGCTCGCCTACTTCCCGTTCTCCAAGTTGACTCACATGGCGGGGGTGTTCCTCTCGCCCACCCGCAACCTCGCCAACTCCAACCGAGCCCGCCGTCACATCAATCCGTGGAACCCCCCCATCGTCGGGCACACCTACGCCGAGTGGGAGGAGGAGTTCCGCGACAAGATCAAGGCGGCGGGAATCCCGCTGGATCGGGAGTGAGCGACGATGGAAAAGACCCGCGAAGAGCTGCTCAACATCGACTTTCAACCGCCGGCGAAAAGCTGGATGGATCCCCACATCGACTTCGAGGCGCGCCGGGGTTCGTGGTCCTACCCCGGGGCGCCCAAGAACTTGCGCTACATGGGCTACCCCAATCCCCGGGAGTGGTCGCCCACCGACGCCGACTGGAAGCTGCCGCCCAACTGGAAGGAAATCATCTTCGAGGGGATGCGGGAGCTGCTCTCCAAGTATCGCTCCTTCAAAGTTTTCATGGATATCTGTGTGCGCTGCGGGGCGTGCGCGGACAAGTGCCACTTCTACCTGGGCTCCGGCGACCCCAAGAACATGCCGGTGCTGCGGGCGGAGCTGCTGCGCTCGGTGTACCGCAAGGACTTCACCACCGCCGGCAAGATCCTGGGCTCCCTGGCCGGGGGGCGGGAGCTGACCCTGGAGGTGGTGAAGGAGTGGTTCTACTACTTCTACCAGTGCACCGAGTGCCGGCGTTGTTCGGTGTTCTGCCCCTACGGCATCGACACCGCGGACATCACCATGATGGCGCGGGAGCTGTTGAACCTGGTGGGGATCAACATCAACTGGGCGGTGGAGCCCATCGCCAACTGCCACCGCACCGGTAACCACCTGGGGATCCAGCCCCACACCTTCAAGGACAACATCGAGTTCCTGATGGACGAGCTGGAGGAAGTGACCGGCGTGCGGGTGGAACCCTCCATCAACCGCAAGGGGGCGGAGATTCTCTTCGTGATCCCCTCGGCGGACTACTTTGCCGACCCGGGGATCTACACCTTCATGGGCTACCTCCTGCTCTTCCACCAGTTAGGTCTCGACTACACGCTCTCCGCGTACGCCTCGGAAGGGGGTAACTTCGGCCTGTTCACCTCCGCCGACACCATCAAGAAGCTCAACTACAAGATCTACCACGAGGCCAAACGTCTGGGCGTGAAGTGGATCATCGGCGGCGAGTGCGGCCACATGTGGCGGGTGCTGCACCAGTACATGGACACCATGAACGGCCCGGCGGACTTTCTCGAGGTGCCGAAGAGCCCCTTCACCGGCACGGTCTTCACCAACGCCGCCTCCACCAAGACGGTGCACATCTGTGAGTTCACCGCCGACCTGATCCGCCACGGCAAGCTCAAGCTGGACCCCTCGCGCAACGACCACTGGCGGGTGACCTTCCACGATTCGTGCAACCCCGCCCGTGCCCTCGGCCTGTTCGAGGAACCGCGCTACATCCTGAAGAACGTCTGCCGCAGCTTCCACGAGATGCCCGAGAACACCATCCGCGAGCAGACCTTCTGCTGTGCCGGCGGGGCGGGTCTGGGCAACGACGAGAACATGGAGGCCCGGCTGCGCGGCGGCTACCCCCGCGCCAACGCCGTGCAGTACGTGCGCGACCGCTACGGGGTCAACCTGATGGCCTGCATCTGCGCCATCGATCGCGCCACCCTGACCACCATGGTGGAGTACTGGGCGCCGGAGGTGAAGATCTCGGGTGTGCACGAGCTGGTCGCCAACGCCCTGGTGGTCGATGGGGAGAAGGAACGCACCACGGACCTGCGCGGCCAACCGCTCGTCGGAAAGGAGGACAACGCCCATGTATGACGGGGGCAAGATCTTGGCCGGCATCGCCATCTTCCTCGTGGCGGTGCTGCTGCCGGTGTGGCACAACGCGGTGGTGGCCTCGGCGCCCCGGCCAGAGGTGAAGACTCCGACCCACGAGAAGCAATGCGTCGACAGCGCCGCGGTCATGCGCGCCTCGCACATGAACGTGCTGAACCAGTGGCGGGAGGCCGTGGTGCGGGAGGGGGTGCGCACCACCGTGACCCCCACCGGGATGACCGTGTCCATGAGCCTGACCAGGACGTGCATGAACTGCCACGCCAACAAGAAGGAGTTCTGCGACGCCTGCCACAACTACCTGGCGGTGTCGCCCACCTGCTGGGAGTGCCACGTGGAACCGAAGGGGAGTTCGTCATGAAGGCGGGGCGCAGGAGTTTTCTCAAGAACGCCGGGCTGGGCGCCCTGGGCCTGGCCGCCAGCAAGGCTTTCCCCACCAACGCCGAGGGTGCCGCGGCCGGCGGCGGCCCGCGCTGGGCGATGCTGATCGACACCCGCAAGTGTCTTCAAGAAAAGGGATGTGCCAAGTGCGCCGAGGCGTGCCACCTGGCCCACAACGTGCCCACCCTGCCCAACCCCCGCCACGCGGTGAAGTGGATCTGGAAAGAGAACTTCCGGGAGGCGTTCCCCGACCAGGAAGCGGAGTACTTCGACGAGGTGCTGACCTCCAGCAAGATGCTGGTGTTCTGCAACCACTGCGACAAGCCGCCGTGCACCCGGGTGTGTCCCACCCAGGCCACCTGGCGGCGTGGCGACGGCGTCGTGATGATGGACTGGCACCGTTGCATCGGCTGCCGCTACTGCGTGGCCGCCTGCCCCTACGGATCGCGGTCGTTCAACTGGGTGGATCCAAGGCCGCACCTGGCCAACATCACCCCGACCTACCCCACCCGCACCCGCGGGGTGGTGGAGAAGTGCACCTTCTGCGAGGAGCGCCTGCCGGAGCATCGGCCCCCCGCGTGCGTCGAAGCGTGCGAGGCCAGGGCCATGATGTTCGGTGATCTGGCCGACCCCACCTCGGAGATTCGCGAGGTGCTGCGCACCCGCTTTGCGGTTCGACGGCGACCCGGTCTCGGGACCCACCCCGAGATCTTCTACCTGGTGTGAGGTGCCCATGCTGGAGAAAGCTCTTGTCGGCAACCGTTCCTACTGGGGTTGGCTGGCCCTGCTGGCCGGCGTCATCGCCGTGGGGGCGTTTTTCTACCTGCGCCAATTCGCCGTCGGCCTGGGAATCACCGGGTTGTCGCGCGACGTCACCTGGGGGTTTTACATCGCCCAGTTCACCTTCCTGGTGGGGGTGGCCGCCTCGGCGGTGATGGTGGTGCTGCCCTACTACCTGCACAACTACAAGGCGTTCGGCAAGATGACCATCCTCGGCGAGTTTCTCGCCATCGCCGCGGTGATCATGTGCATGCTGTTCATCTTCGTGGACATGGGCCAGCCCACCCGGGTCCTGAACGTGATCCTCTATCCCACACCGAAGTCGTTGATGTTCTGGGACATGGTGTCGCTGTCGGGGTATCTGGTGCTGAACGTGCTCATCTCCCACGTGACGCTGGATGCCGAGCGCAAGGGGATCGCGCCGCCCTCCTGGATCAAGCCCATCATTATTCTTTCTATCCCCTGGGCGATCAGCATCCACACGGTGACGGCGTTCCTCTACTCCGGTCTGGCGGCGCGTCCCTTCTGGATGACGGCGGTGCTGGCGCCGCGCTTTCTGGCGTCGGCGTTCGCCGCCGGCCCGGCGTTGCTCATCCTCATGACCCTGCTGATTCGCCGCCTGACCCGCTTCGACCCCGGGCGGGAACCGCTGCAGCGGCTGGCCGTGATCGTCACCTACGCCATGACCATCAACGTGTTCCTGATCCTGATGGAGCTGTTCACCGGCCTCTATTCGGCCATCCCCGAGCACGTGGCGCACTTCAAGTTCCTCTACCTGGGGCTGGACGGCAACACCACCCTGGTGCCGTGGATGTGGACCTCGGTGGCGCTTTCGGTGGTGGCGCTGGTGCTGCTGCTCAATCCCCATACCCGGGGCAAGGAAACGACTCTGATCGCCGCCTGTCTGGCGGTGTTCCTCTCCATCTGGATCGACAAGGGGCTGGGGATGGTGGTGACCGGGTTCGTGCCCTCGCCCCTGGGGCACGTCACGTCCTACTGGCCGACCCTGCCCGAGGTGGCGATCTCGTTGGGGATCTATGCCATCGGGGCGCTGGTGATCACCGTCTTCTACCACATCGCCCTGTCGGTGCGGGGCGAGATCGCCCACTAGGGCGGGAGGCGTGGCGGTGCGACGGGTGGTGGTGGTGGGGG
>JABRVY010000354.1:0-3775 GCA_039961755.1 Acidobacteriota bacterium
GCCCAGAATTCCCCCACCCCCGCGAGGAGGCCTTCTGCCCCCCGGGCCAATGCCAGGGTTACCAGCGCTGCGGCCAACGCCACCGTCCCCGTGCGCAGAACCGCCTTCGCCCCCTGCCGGTCCAGCCAGAGCATCGCCGTTGCCGTCACCTGCACCCCGGCGACGACGGCGCCGGCGAAGATCACCTGGTGACTCATCGCAGGACGAGATCCGCCGGCAGCCCATGCCGGGCAAAGTACCGCCGCGCCTCCTCCACGTCCTGACGGATCTGCGCCGCCAGGGCGACGCTGGAGGCGAAGCGCATCTCGTTGCGCAGGCGGGAGAGAAAGAAGAGTCGGACGGCCTCGTTGTAGACGTTGGCGGTGAAGTCGAGCACGTGGCTTTCGACGGTCTCGCGGTAGTTCTCGTACACCGTTGGCCGCACGCCGATATTGGTGACGGAGGGAAAGACGCGCCCGAAGGAAGGGATCTGAACGGCGGTGATGTAGACCCCCTGGGCGGGCAGGAGTTCGTTGTCCGGCCGGATGTTCAGGGTGGGGAACCCCAGCCGTCGCCCCATTCTCTCGCCGGTGAACACCCGACCGTCGATGAAATGCGCGCGGTCCAGGAGCAGCCAGGCGTCGGTGACGGCGCCGTCCAGGACGGCCCGACGCACCCGGGTGGAGGAGATGGGCAGGCCCCCCTCGATCACCGGCTCCATCCCCACCACCGAGAAGCCCAACCCGGCACCCATCGTTTCCAGAAGCCGGACATCGCCGCGACGCCCCTCGCCGAAGCGGAAGGTGGCGCCCAGCCTGACTTCCCGGGGAGCCAGGCGGCGCACCAGTACGTCCCGCACGAACTCCTCCGCCGGAGTTGCCGCGAAGGCGCGCGTGAAGCTCAGCTCCACCAGGGCGTCCACCCCCAGCCGGGCCATCAGCTGCGCGCGCTGCTCCGGGCTGGCCAGCAGCTTCAGGCCCGAGGTCGGGCGCAGCACCTTCTCCGGATGGGGATGAAAGGTCAGCACCACGGCGGGAACGCCCAACTCCCGGGCGCGCAGCACGGCGCCGCCGATCAGAGCCTGGTGGCCGCGGTGCACCCCATCGAAGTTGCCAATGGTCACCACACCACCGCGCGGCAGATCCGCCGACGGCGCAGGGTCACGCAGCAGCTCCATCACCCCCCCGTGCCAGCGCCGCTTCGCGCCAGCACCGGCAAAGACGGTAACAGCCGCGCCTCACATGGCGGCGCCGCATCTACCACGCCGACGATCTCCCCGACCAGATCGTGGACAGCGGTGCGGGTGATCCGCGCCCGCACCAGATCGCCGGGCCGGGCGGTGCCGTTGATCAGCACCACCCGGCCGTCGACTTCCGGTGCCTGCTGGGGCAGGCGCCCTTCCAGCAGCAGTTCAGATTCCGGGCTCGGCCCGGTGACCAGCACTGTCACTTCCTGCCCCTTCCAGTGCCGGTACAGCTGGCGGCTGATGCTCTCCTGAACCTTCATGAGGCGCCGCCGTCTCCTGGCTTTCACCGCCGCCGGTACGGGGTCGCCCAGGCCTGCGCCGGGATTCTCCTCCTGGAAGGAGTAGCTGAACACCCCCACGTGGTTGAACTTCACCTCCTGGAGAAAGGCTTCCAGCTGGGCCACATCTTCCTCTTCTTCTCCGGGAAAGCCGACGATGAAGGTGCTGCGCACCGCCAGGTCGGGCACGGTGGCGCGGGCACGGGCAATCAGGCGGCGATAGCTGCGGCTGTCGCCGCCCCGCTTCATCGCCTTGAGGACCCGTCGAGAGGCGTGTTGCAGCGGCAGATCGAGGTAAGGGACCAGGCGCGGCTCCCGCGCCATGAGAGCAAAGATCCCCTCGTCCAGGGTGGCGGGATAGGCGTACAGCAACCGCAACCAGGGGACCGAGGTCCCCTTCAGCAGCGCTTCCAGCAGCCGCCGCAGTCCGTCCCTGCCGAGGCCCAAGTCCTCCCCGTAGCGAGTGGTGTCCTGCGCCACCAGGACCAGCTCCCGCACCCCCGCCGCCTCCAGGCGCTGCGCCTCGGTGACCAGGGAGTCCAGCGAGCGCGAGCGGAAGGCTCCGCGCATGCGAGGGATATGACAGAAGGCGCAGGGGTTGTTGCACCCCTCGGCGACCTTCAGGTAGGCGTACACGCCACCGGTGGAAATCAGCCGGGGGGCTCGCTCGTCGTACAGGCGCAGGGCGGCCTGCTGATCGGGGAGCTCATCCCTCCCCAGTTCGCCGAACACCGCCTGGCCCACCCGTTCCAGCTGGTCCAGACCGATGAAGGCGTCCACTTCGGGGATCTCGCCGGCCAGCTCCTGGGCGTAGCGCTGGGCCATGCACCCGGCCACCACCAGGCGCTGCAGTGTACCCTCCCGGCGGCGCTCGGCCACCTCGAGAATGGCGCCAATGGACTCCCGCTTGGCGTCTTCAATGAAGCCGCAGGTGTTCACCACCACCACATCCGCCTGCTCGAGATCCGGGGTCACGATGACCCCGCGCTCCACCAGGTGGCCCAGCATCACCTCGGCGTCCACCTGGTTCTTGGCACACCCCAGGGAGATCATCCCCACCCGCAAGCGCCTGGCCTGGGCAGCCCCCCTCGTGCTCACCACGACCGGCGATTCTATCAGCCCTTTCTTTTTTTCCTCGACCTGCACTCCGACTCGGAGGGGGGTTGACAGCAACCATCTCAGCGCATATACTCATCCATGGAGTCGTTGAAGTGATCACCCAGACCGGCCGCTACGCCATCCGCATTCTCGGGCACCTCGCCGAACACCCCGGGGAAATGCTCAGCGGCACCGAGATTGCCGCGGCCACCGGCATCCCCGCCAACTACCTGGTGAAGATCCTCAACCAGCTGCGCAAGCGGGGGTTCGTGGAAAGCCAGAAGGGGTGGGGAGGCGGTTTCGCCCTCCGCCCCGAGACTCTGGGAGTGAGCATCGCGGACGTCATCGAGCTGTTTGAAGGGCCCGAGGATCATACCGGGTGCGTGTTCGAACTCAAGGAGTGCGACGAGGAGCACCCCTGCCCCCTGCACCAGCACTGGGAGAAAGTGAGGTCCAGCTATCGCGTGATGCTGTCGTCGGTCAAGATCGGCCACCTGGCAAAGGCGGCATCGACATAATTTTTTTGAGCTTTCAACGGACTCCTGCATCCGTAAAACCTTTGAAAGGAGAACGACGCGTGAACAAAGCCATCGAGACCTTGATGCACGAACACCGGGTGATCGAGCAGGTGCTGGGCTCCCTGGCCACCCTCACCGCCCGCCTGGAGGCCGGCGAGCAGGTCGACCGGGCGAGGCTATCGGACTTCGCCGCCTTTTTCCGCAATTTCGCCGATCGCTGCCACCACGGCAAGGAGGAAGACCTCCTCTTCGAGGCCATGACCCGGTACGGCTTTTCCCGGGAAGTCGGGCCCCTGGCGGTGATGCTGGCGGAGCACGTGGAGGGACGGCGCTGCGTGGGCGAGCTGGCGCGGGTGGGCGAGGGAGAAGGGGAGCTCACCCCGGCCGAGCGAGCCCGGGTGGTCGAGGCCGCCCATACCTACGTCCCCCTGCTGCGCGCCCACATCCAGAAGGAGGATCAGATCCTCTACCCCATGGCCACGCAGCACCTCCCGGCGACGGTCATGGAGGGCTTGGCGAAGCAGTTCGACGTGTTCGAGGCCAACGTGATGGGCGCCGGCGAACACGAGCGTTTCCACACCCTCGCGGATCACCTGGTGGCCGCCTTCCCCCCCACCCTGCCCGCGGCGTCCACCCCGTTTCCACCCTGCCACCAC
>JABRVY010000355.1:0-1955 GCA_039961755.1 Acidobacteriota bacterium
GGGCGGCCAGCAGCTCGCCCAGCCGCTCCTCCCCCACCAGGAGGATCATCCCCACCCCCAGGTTGAAGGTGCGGCGCATGTCCTCCTCGGGGACCCTGCCCACGGCACGGATGAGCCCGAACACCGGCGGCTCCACCCAGGAGTGGGGGTAGATCTCTGCCCCCAACCCCGCGGGCAGGACCCGCGGCAGGTTGTCGGGGATACCCCCGCCGGTGATGTGGGCCGCCGCCTTGACCAGGCCGGCCTCCATGAGGGGCTGCACCGGCCGGAGGTAGGACCGGTGCACCGCCAGCAGCTCTTCGGCCACCGTGTGCCCCAGATCCGGCACGTGGCTGTCCACGGTGAGCGCCAGGAGTTCGAAGAACACCTTGCGAGCCAGGGAGTAGCCGTTGGTGTGCAGCCCCGAGGAGGGTAGCCCCACCAGGGCATCCCCGGCCGCCACATCGGCGCGGGGCAAGAGTCGGTCGCGACGCACCGCCCCGACGATGAACCCCGCCACGTCGTACTCGTCCTCGGCGTACAACCCCGGCATTTCCGCCGTCTCGCCCCCCAACAGGGCGCAGCCGTTGGCGGCGCACCCCCGCGCCACTCCCTCCACCAGGGCGACGATCACCTCGGGCACCAGCCGACCGGCGGCCAGGTAGTCGAGAAAGAACAGCGGCCTGGCCCCCTGCACCAGGATGTCGTTGACGCAGTGGTTGACCAGGTCCTCCCCCACGGTATGGTGAATGCCGGCCATCTGGGCGACCCGCAGCTTGGTGCCCACCCCGTCCGCCGAGGCCACCAGCACCTCGGCCTGAGGGTCGTCGGGGCGCAGGGTGAACAGCCCCCCGAAGGAACCGATCTCCGACAGCACCCCCGGGGTGAAGGTGGCCCGCGCCAGCGTCTTGACCCTGGCCAGGGCGCGGTCGGCGGCGTCGATGTCGACCCCGGCGGCGGCGTAGGTAAGCGGCGGTTGGTGGGGTCGCGTCATGCCGGAGGCATGGTACGGGGCCGCCGGGCAGCCGGCAAGCGGGCCGTCGGGCCGCCTCGGAAGCTGCGGCCCACGTATCCCGGTTGCATCCCCCCCAGCGGGGCGTATATTGAAGAAAAAGCAAAGAAAGGAGGCGAATCGGCCACCCCGACATCATGGCCCGCGGATCCCCCGGGGACTCCGTCCCCCCGAACCCCGAGGCCGTTGGCCCAGGTGATGCGCCAGGGCGGCAGGGCTCCTTGGAGTCTACCGCCGCCCTGCTGGGGAGGGTGCGGGCCGGCGACGAGGCGGCGCGGGAGATTCTGGTGCGCCGCTTTCTGCCGGCCCTGCGGCGCTGGGCGCACGGCCGACTGCCGCCCCCTGCCCGTGGCCTGGTGGACACCGACGATCTCGTGCAGGTCGCCCTGCTGCGCGCGTTACACCGGGTGGAGAGCTTCGAGCCGGAGCGGGCGGGAGCGTTCCTCGCCTACTTACGGCGCATCATTCTCAACGCCGTGCGCGACGAGCTGCGGCGTGCCGCCCGCCGGCCGCGACCCGAGACTCTCCCGGAGGAGCTGGTGGATCCTGCGCCGTCCCTGGTGGAACAAGCCATCGGCCGCGAGGCGATGGCCGCCTACGAGGCGGCCCTCGCCCGCCTCGGCGACCGGCAGCAGGAGGCGGTCATCCTGCGCATCGAGTTCGGCCTCACCTACGAGGAGATCGCCGAAGCCATCGGCAGCCCCTCGGCCAACGCCGCCCGCATGACGGTTTCCCGCGCCCTCCTCCGCCTGGCGGAGGTGATGGATGGACACCAACCGTAAGACCCCGACCCCCGAGGAGGTGGCGGAGGCCATCGCCGACGCCAGACCGGTGGACTGGTCCGCCTGCGAGAGCTCCCCGGCCTGGCGGACGGCGCAGCTGGAGCGCCTGCGCCGGGTGGAAGCGGTGGCCGAGGCCTTCCGGCACGTACCCCCCGCCCCCCCCGGCGGCACCCTGCCGGGAG
>JABRVY010000356.1:0-4310 GCA_039961755.1 Acidobacteriota bacterium
TGGGCGTGGTGGCCGTGCTGGCCCTGCGCCGGATGTCGTAACCCACCCTCACACGCCTTCTCCTGCGGCCCCGCCCCGGCGGGGCCGCAGTGTGTTGGGGCAGGACCAATTCCGTCGGTAAGTCCGAGCGACGATGCGCGGGAGCCACCGACGGGGGCACGGTCGGCGTCGCCAGGCGCACCGCTCTGGTACTCTCCCACCGGGCGAGATCGGCGTGGCTCGACGGGCGACGGAAGAGAGCGTGGCGGGGGTCATTTTCAACCTGCAGCGGGCGTCGTTTCACGACGGCCCCGGGGTGCGCACCACGGTCTTCTTCAAGGGGTGCCCCCTGCACTGCCCCTGGTGCCACAACCCCGAGGGGCTGGTCGCCGGGGTGCAGGTGGGGTACGACCAGGGGCGTTGCCTGGGCTGCCAGGCCTGCGTCGCTGCCTGCCCGCGGCCGGAGGGACCCTTGCCCGCCGGGGCGCCGCTGGGCAGCGAGGGGTGCACCCTCTGCGAGCGCTGTCTGGAGGCGTGCGCTCCGGCGGCTCGCCACCGGTGGGGGCGCAGGGTGACGGTGGGGGAGCTGCTGGCCGAGGTGGAGCGCGACCGACCGGTGTTCGAGACCTCCGGCGGAGGGGTGACCTTCTCCGGCGGCGAGCCGCTGGCCCAGGGGGAGTTTCTGTGCGCCTGTCTGGAGGCCTGTGGGCGGGCGGGGATCCACACCGCGGTGGACACCTGCGGGGTGGCCAGTCGGCAGGTGGTGGAGGCGGTGGCCGCTCGCGCCAGACTGCTGCTGTGGGATCTCAAGCTCATGGATGGCGTGCGTCATCGGGAGCTGACCGGCGCCTCCCTGGAGGGTGTGCTTGGCAACCTGGCGGCGGCGGCGGCTCTCGGGGTGACGATGTGGCTGCGCTTGCCCCTGGTGGCGGGAATCAACGACGACGAGAAGCACATGGCCGCCGTGGCGAGCCTGGCCCGCGCCACGCCGGGGGTGAGGCGAATCTCCCTCCTGCCCTACCACCCCATCGGCCTCGGCAAGCACGCCCGCCTCGGCAACGCCAGCGGTGGCGAACGCTTTGCTGCCCCTCCCCCCGAGCGGCTGCGAGCGCTGGCCGAGCTGCTGGTCACCACCGGCATCGAAACCACCGTGGGAGGATGACAGCATGACTCCACGCACCGAACGTTTGCGTCAGGCCAGCCTGCAGGCGGAGCCCACCATCTCGGCGGAGCGGGCGGTGCTGCTGACCGAGTTCTACCGCGTCCACCAGGGGCGTCACTCCACGCCGGTGCTGCGGGCGCTGGCCTTTGCCCATCTGTGCGAGCACAAGCGCATCTGGATCGGGGACGAAGAACTCATCGTCGGCGAGCGGGGTCCGGCCCCCAAGCAGGTGCCCACCTACCCGGAGCTGACCTGTCACTCCCTGGAGGACCTGCACATTCTCCACACCCGCCCCAAGACCTCCTACCGGGTGCCCGCGGAGTGCTTCGAGGCCTACGAGCGGGTCGTCATCCCCTACTGGCGCGGGCGCACCCTGCGCGAGCGCATGATGGCCTCCCTGCCCGCCGAGTGGCACGCCGCCTACCAGGCGGGGGTGTTCACCGAGTTCATGGAGCAGCGCGCCCCCGGGCACACGGTGCTCGACGACAAGATCTACACTCGTGGACTTTTGGATTTCAAACAGGAGATCGCCGCCGCCCTCGCCGCCCTCGACTGGGAGCGCGACCCCCAGGCGCTGGACAGGCGCGAGCAGCTCACCGCCATGGCCATCGCCTGCGACGGGGTGATCCGCTTCGCCGAGCGCCACGCCGAGCTGGCCGAGGCGCTGGCCGCCGACTGCGGCGACCCGGGGCGGCGCGCCGAGCTGGCGCGCATCGCCCGGGTGTGCCGGCAGGTGCCCGCCCGCCCACCGCGCGACCTGTGGGAGGCGCTGCAGGCGTACTGGTTCTGCCACCTGGGGGTGATCACCGAACTCAACGGCTGGGACGCCTTTTCCCCGGGGCATCTCGACCACTATCTGCTGCCGTTCTACCGGCGCGGCCTGGCCGACGGCTCCCTCACCGAGACGGCGGCGCGGGAGCTGGTGGAGTGTTTCTTCGTCAAGTTCAACAATCACCCGGCGCCGCCCAAGGTGGGGGTCACCGCGGCCGAGAGCGGCACCTACACCGACTTTGCCAATATCAATCTGGGGGGGCTGCTGCCGGACGGCTCCAGCGGCGCCAACGAGGTCACCCACCTGCTGCTGGAGGTCATCGATGAGATGCACCTCCTGCAGCCGTCGTCCAACCTGCAGCTGTCGCGCAAGACCCCCGATCCGGTCCTCGCCCACGCCCTGCGCGTGATCCGCCAGGGGTACGGGTTCCCCTCCCTGTTCAACGCCGACGCGGTGGTGGAAGAACAGCTGCGCCAGGGCAAGAGGCTCGAAGACGCCCGCGCCGGCGGGTGCTCGGGGTGCGTGGAGGTGGGCGCCTTCGGCAAGGAGGCCTACATCCTCACCGGCTACTTCAACCTCCCCAAGGTGCTGGAGCTGGCGCTCGCCGACGGCGTCGACCCGCGCACCGGCGTGCGCCTCGGCCCGGCCACCGGGGAGGCCTCCTCCCTGGCCTCCTTCGATGCGCTGTTCGCCGCCTTCGAGCGCCAGCTCGCCCACCTGGTGGGGGTGAAGATCCGCGGCAACAACCTCATCGGTCGACGGTACGCCACCGACATGCCGGCGCCGTTCCTGTCGGTGCTCATCGACGACTGCATCGCCCGTGGACGCGACTACAACGCCGGCGGAGCGCGCTACAACAACACCTTCATCCAGGCAGTGGGGATCGGTACCATCACCGATTCCCTGGCGGCCATCCGACGGCACGTCTTCGAAGACCGCCGCCTGTCCCTGCCCCAGCTGTGCGAGGCGCTGGCCCGGGACTTCGCGGGGGAGGAGGTGCTGCGCGCCCGCCTGTTGCACCGCACCCCCAAGTACGGCAACGATGACGACGCCGCCGACGACCTCATGCGGCGGGTGTTCGACGCCGCCTTCGCCTGCATCGACGGGCGGCCCGACGCCCGCGGCGGCGTGCACCGGCTGGAGATGCTGCCCACCACCTGCCACGTCTACTTCGGGCAGGTGTGCGGGGCGACGCCGGACGGCAGGCTGGCCGGCACTCCCCTGTCGGAGGGGATTTCCCCGGTGCAGGGGGCGGACCGTCAGGGGCCCACGGCGGTGTTCGCCTCGGCGGCCAAGATGGACCACGTCAAGACCGGTGGGACCCTGCTGAACATGAAGTTTTCCCCGGCGGTGCTGGCGGGGGAGGAGGGCCTGGCGCGGCTGGCGGCGCTGGTGCGCACGTACTTTCGCCAGGGGGGTCATCACGTGCAGTTCAACGTCGTCACCGCCGAAACCTTGCGCGCCGCCCAGGCCAACCCGGATGCCCACCGCGGCCTGATCGTGCGCGTCGCCGGCTACTCCGATTACTTCTGCGATCTCTCGGCGGCGCTGCAGGAGGAGATCATCGCCCGCACCGAACACCAGCTCGGGTAGAGCTCAGGCGGGGCGGGGGGCGTCCTTGAGGCGTCGCCAGTAGGTCCACGCCGAGGGGGTCTGGAACCGACCGGCCACCTGGCTGGCCTCCAGCACCACCACGAACGCCTCGGGGTCGGCGTCGCGCACGAGCTCCTCGAGTTCGCCCATCTCCGGCTCGGTGACCACGCACAGCAGGGCGGTGAGTTCGTCGCCGGTCCACGCCCCCCGGGCCGGCAACGCCGTCACTCCCCGGCTCATCTGCCGCAATATCCGGTCGGCGACCGGGGCCGGATTCCTGGTCATCACCAGGAACGCCTTGCGGGGGCGCGACGAGGTCAGGCTATCGATGGTCCAGCGGGTGGTGAAGATGCCGATCAGCGTGTACATGGCCGCCTCGGGGGAGCCGACCACTCCCGCCGCCACCACCAGCAGTCCGTTGAGAGCCAGCAGTACCTCGCCCACCCCCACCGAGAAGCGCCGGTTGATGACCACGCCGACGATGTCGAACCCCCCCAGGGAGCCACCCGCCTTCATGGCCAGGGCGCTGCCGATGCCGCTCACCGCCCCGCCAAAGATGCCTGCCAGCATGGGGTCGTCGGTGAGCGGCGGGATGGGGAGCCAGTCGGCCATCGCCCAGGTGAGAAGCACCGCCACCCCGGAGTAGGCGACGAAGCGCCGCCCCAGGTAGCGGGCGCCCAGGGCGAAGATGGGGATGTTGAAGAGGAAGTAAAGGAGCCCCACGGGCAGGCCGACCAGCCGCTCGACGAGCAGGCTCGTCCCCCCCACGCCCCCTGCCAGTAGCTGGTTTGGCTGGATGAACCC
>JABRVY010000357.1:0-2270 GCA_039961755.1 Acidobacteriota bacterium
CGGCGGGGACCACCGTCTACTACTGTTACGAAGTCACCAACACCGGCAACGTCACCTTGAACCTCCACGACCTCGTCGACAGCGAGCTGGGCACCATCTTTTCGGGGTTCAGTTACCCCCTCATCCCGGGTGCCAGTGCCTACCTCGTCGTCGACACCGTCATCAACGTCACCACCACCAACACCGCCACCTGGACGGCGTACAACGCCGGGCCCAGCAACGTGGTCACCGCCGAGGACTCGGCCACCGTCACCGTCGCGGTGCCCTCGCTTGCCTGCAACGGTCCCGTCGAAGAATTCGAGCTGGGCGTGCCGCCGGTGGGCTGGTCGGTGATGACCAACGAGCCCAGCGGTCCGCAATGGACCACCCTCGCCGGGTGCGGTGAGGCGGGCAACTACACCAACGGCAGCGGCGGCGTGGCCTGCGTCAGCAGTGACCTCTTCGGGCAGGCCGAAATGGACACCTCCCTGGTCACACCGGCGTTCTCCCTGGCTGGCTTCACCTCGGCCAGCTTGACCTACACCGCCAACTACCAAAACTTCGCCAACCTGGACTTCCTCGACGTCGACATCTCGACCGACGGTGGCACCACCTGGACCAATCTCCTGAGCTGGAACGAGGACCACGGGGCCTTCCGTGCCACCCCTGGCGAAGACGTCGTCATCAACCTCTCCGCCTACGCGGGTCAGAGCGGTCTGCGGCTGCGCTTCCGCTATCACGACCCCAATACCGGTGACTACAACTGGTACGCCCAGGTGGACAACGTGGGTCTCACCTGCGGCCAGCAGGAGCCGCCCAACATCGACGTCGATCCGCTCTCCCTGGCTGCCACCCAGCCGCCCAACACCACCACCAGCCAGACCCTGGACATTGGCAACACCGGTGGAGCGGACCTCACCTGGGCCATCGACGAAGCGCCGGCGAGCCCGCTGGTGCAGCTGGATGACCGGCTGCGGCGGCAGCTCCAACAGCAGGCCAGGCGCAACCTCCGTTCGGCCCCTGCCGTGCAGGCGGGCAGTCGAGCCGGGGCCAGCAGTGGCGTGGTCGGGCCGCCGCCCATCGCCTACGAATCCCCGGCCGACTTCTCGGAGGGCTTTGACGACATCACCCTCCTGCCGGGTCTGGGGTGGTACTTCCAGAACAACTCCAGCCCCCTGGGCCTCACCGACTGGTTCCAGGGCAACGACAGCGTCTTCCCGGCCCATGCCGGTGCCCCTACCGCCTACATCGGGGCCAACTTCAACAACACCTCCGGGGCGGGCACCATCAGCAACTGGATGCTCACGCCCCAGCTGACCCTGGCCAACGGCGACACCTTCTCCTTCTGGACGCGCACCGCCACCGGTAGCATCTGGCCCGATCGGCTCCAGGTGCGACTGAGCCTGGCCGGTGCCAGCACCAACGTCGGCAGCGGCGCCACCGACGTGGGTGACTTCACCACCCTGCTCTTGGACATCAACCCCAGCCTCACCGTGGGTGGTTACCCCGAAGTCTGGACCCAGTACACCATCACGCTCTCCGGCATCCCGCCGGCGGCCAGCGGGCGCATTGCCTTCCGCTACTTCGTCGAAAACGCTGGGCCCTCTGGCACCAACTCCAACTACATCGGCATCGACACCGTCGAATTCATCAGTGCGGCGACGCCGGGGCCGTGCGACGCGCCCGCCGACGTCCCGTGGCTCTCGGTGCTGCCGGCCAACGGCACCACCGCGGGAGGGGCCACCACCCCGGTGACGGTCACCTTTGACTCCACCGGACTTGCCGTGGGGGTCTACAACGCCAACCTCTGCGTCCTCTCCAACGACCCCGACCCCGGTCCCGGCAACGGCACCGAACTGGTCGTCGTGCCGGTGAGTCTCACCGTGGAGGAGCCGCAGCTGCCGTCCATCAGCCTGGCCAAGACCGTGGGTACGGCGCCGGCCGTCTGTGCGACCACGGACGCCATCACCGTTCCGGCGGGGACCACCGTCTACTACTGCTACGAAGTCACCAACACCGGCAACGTCACCTTGAACCTCCACGACCTCGTCGACAGCGAGCTGGGCACCATCTTTTCGGGGTTCAGTTACTCCCTCATCCCGGGTGCCAGTGCCTACATCGTCGTCGACGCCGTCATCACCACCACCACCACCAACACCGCCACCTGGACGGCGTACAACGCCGGGCCCACCAACGTGGCCACCGCCGAGGACTCGGCCACCGTCACCGTCATCCACCCCAACATCGACGTCGCCCCCCTCTCCCTGGCCTCCACCCAGCTCCCTGACACC
>JABRVY010000358.1:0-11871 GCA_039961755.1 Acidobacteriota bacterium
GGCAGGGGCTGGTCGGTCATCGGGCCGTGGCCTCACCCGCCGGAGGGGGAACGAGGAAGAAGTGCTGGCGCTGGGGTCGGGAGAGGTCGAAGCAGCCTTCGGGGCCCAAAACCTTGAAGAACTCCCGGGGCGGAAAGCGCACCCCCTCGGGGCGAAAGGCGGCGCGCTGGCCGTGCCAGCCGCGGGCCAGCTCGGCGGGGTCGAAGGTGCGCTCCCCGTACTTGCGGCACAGGTGGGCCAGGCTCAGGAACACGTAATGGCGGAGGATGAAAGGCCGGGGGTAGAGGCGTCGGCCCGGGAAGGTCACCCGGTGCCCACCCGAGGAGGTCAGGTCCACGGGCACCCCGAGGTTTTTCCAGGCGTTGACGCGGTGCTCGGGGCGGGGGGCGAAGGGGTAGTAGTGGCGCATTTCGGCCACGTAGTCCCGCCCCTCGAAGGACTGCTCCGGCCCGGTGGGGGTGAAGACCACCTCGGCAAAGTCGATGGCGGTGTATCCCTCCGCGTCCACGGCGGCGATCCCCTCGGCCAGGGTGCGCCAGGGGGGAGGGGCCTCGCGGATCTCGTCGGCGTCGTGGTGGATGAACCACCCCGCGTCCAGCCGGGCGGCCAGTTCCTCCTTTCTTTGGAGGATCCTCCCCCACTCGTACACCCCCCGATAGGGGAAGCTCTCCACCGTGACCCCTCCCCGGCGGGCGAACTCCCGGGCAATGGCCGCCGTGGCGTCGGTGGAGCCGTGGTCGATGACGTGCACCTCGATCCCCTGGGTCAGCAGGTGCTCCAGGCAGCGGGCCAGGTACAGCTCCTCGTTGCGGACGGCCAGCAGCGCCACGATGCGCACGGCGGCTAGGATAGCGCGCCGAGGGCGGGGTCTGGCTCACTTCACCAGGTACGCCACCTTGCGGTGGAGGTGCACGGGGGTACGGCGGACGACGGCGGCAAACTCGGCAAAGGCGGGGCTCCAGCTGATGTCGTCGGAGGCCAGCACCCCACCCGGACGCAGGTGTTGCCAGGCCAGGCGGTACTCGAAGCTCTGGCACTCGTAGGAATGCTCGCTGTCGTGGAGGAAGAAGTCGATCTCCCCCAGCTGCTCCAGCAGGCCGGACAGGAGCTCCTGGGAGCGCCCGAGGTGCAGCCGCCAGCGGCGCCGCAGGGGGGTGGGGACGAGCCAGCCGGGCGCCTTGCCGCGGGGGACCGCCGCTCCCAGCTTGCCCTCCCAGAAGGTCCCCGGCGCGTAGGGGGTGTCGGTGTACTCGGGGAAGTCCAGGGAATCCAGCTGCCCCTCGCCGTTGCGCTCCAGGGCGGTGAGCAGCACGGCGGTGGAGGCGCCGTTGCACACCCCGGTTTCCACCGCCCGCCGGGGCCTGACCTCCCGCACCAGGGCGAAGAGTCCCTCGGCCACCTGCCGCTTGATGCCGCCGAAGGTGTACGGGGTGCCGCGGCTGGTGGAGCCTCGCACGGTGGCGGCGAACTCCTCTTCGGCGCGGCGCACGTGGGTGAGGATCGCCTCCAGGGCGGAGTCGGGCAGGTGGCGGGCCAGCTCGGGAGGCAGCGTGACCTCCACGGCTACTCCGGCAGGGGCGCCCCGTCCAGTCGGAAGATGGCCAGGGGCACCTCGTACACCAGGGGGTGATGCACCCCGTGCCCCCAGTAGCCGTCCTCGCCAAAGCACTCCCCGTGGTCGGCGGTGAGGATCACCACCGTGTCCCCGGGCAGGGCGGCGAACAGGCGGGGCAGCCGGCTGTCCAGAAACTCCGCCGCCGCCACCTGGCAGCGGAAGCCGCAGGTGGCGGCCCCCACCGGGCCGGAGGGCGCCGGGGGCCAGCGCATGAGGCGGGCCAGCACCCGGTCGCGGCAGGGCTCGGCCTTGCCGGCGAAGCTGTAGGGCGCGTGGGTCTCCCCGAAGTTGATAAAGCCAAAAAACTTCTCTGAGCCCTGGAGGTGCTCGAGGAGAAAGTCGATTTGCCGGTCGGCGTCGGTGCCGGTGAAGAGGAAGTGCTCGAATCCTGCCCGGAGGGAGTCCTGGCGGAACCAGTTGACGGCCCCTGCCCCCACCGTGCGGTACCCTGCCTCCTTGAGCCCTTGCACCAGGTTCCAGGGCGAGGACACCTTGAAGAGGGCGTCCTTGGCCACCTGCCCCTCGCCCACCCCGGCCAGGCCCAGCAGCTGCTTGCGGAAACGGTTGTAGTAGGGGAGGTCGTCGGGGACGTGGGGGAGGATGCCGACGAAAAAGGCCTGGTGCGAGGGGTAGGTGAAGTTGGCGGGGGCGTGAGCCCGCCGGGGGCGGCCGTAGGCGTCCAGGGCAGGAGTGCGGGCAGCCACCAGAACGTCGTACCGGCAGCTGTCGTAAACCAGGAGCAGGAAGTTCATCGGGTGTTCGATCCTCGTGAAGGTGCGCGGAAGTGGATCACCGCCGAGTGCCAGAGGGAGGTGAGGTCTTCTTCCAGAACCTCGAAGCCGGCGGCCTCCACCGCCGCCCGCACCTGCCCCGGGGTGGTGCGGGCAAAGCCCGGGTTGCGCCGGGCCATCACCTTGGTCTGGTCGGCGTACTGCAGCACCGCCTGCCCCCCCGGGGCCAGGATGCCGGCCATGTGGGCCAGGTAGGCCTGGATGGTAGGGAGCTCCAGGTGCACGAAGGTGCCGAAGGAGAAGACGTAGTCCACCGACTTTTCGGGGATGCCTGGGAAGTCCATGCCCTGGTTGAGGATGAACTGCACGTGGGGATGCCGGCCGAAGCGCCGGCGGGCCTCCGCCAGCACCTCTGAGAGGTAGTCCACCAGGTAAAGGCGGCGGAAGGGCAGGAGGTAGATGGTCCAGCGCCCCCCGCCGGGGCCGATCTCCACCGCGGTGTGTTCGGGGTGGACGTGGGGGAGCAGGAAGTGGTCGCGAACCCACGCCAGGGGCGGCACCACCTCGGGGTCCCCCCAGCGCATCCCGTACACTCCGGCGGCGGCCCACTCCCGCCGGAAGGCCCCCCAGGCCCGCCCCAACCGCCGCCACCAGGCCCGCTCCCGCTGGAAGCGGGTGAACATGTGGTGGTGCAGGGGGGTGTCCAGCTCGGGCATGCGGCGGGCATTCTGCCACACTCATCGCTCCCCAGACAGGGTGCGGAAAAGAGAAGCGGCGGGGCAACCTCGAGCCCCGCCGCCTCCGGTCGCAGGTGACCTCCTCAGGGGTTGTTGTTCGAGTGGTTGAGGCACGAGGCGAAGATGTCCTCGGAGTCCTGGGAATCGCTGCCGCTGGAGGTGAAGGGGGGTGAGCCCATCTCCTGCCAGTAGGTGCCGCTGGACGAGGAGGGCGGCGTGCCGCAGGCGGTCTTGCAGCGCTTGTGGCTATTGACGCCGTTGAGCCACGGACCTCCGATGAGACCCGTGTAGATCACCCCATCGGTGTCGGAGTAGTTGTTGGCCGGGTTGGGGTGGGTGGTTCCCAGCCACCACGGGCCCCCGGAACTACCACCGGTCATGTCGGAGCCGATGTACTTCGAGGAAAGGTTCGGACTGGTCTCGCCCGCGTTGCTCATGTTCACCGAGTACCACTCGTTGCCGGCCACGGTGATGATGTGATACCCGGGAAAGGGTGCCGCGGCGGGATATCCCCACGCCAGAATCGCGTCGATGTTGCCCCAGTTCCACGCCCGCCCGATCCAGCCGGTCACGTTGCCCACCTTGTTGGCGTGCACCGTTCCGGAGGTGGCGAGGACGACGCAGGCGTAGTCACGGTCGAAGTTTTCGTGGTTGTACCATTGGGTAGAAGTAGCCATATAGTTCCAACTCCAGCATCCGCGGTTGGGGTGCGGGGCTCCGCTGCCCCCGCCTTTGTAGTAGGAGGGACAGAACTGGACGTTGGTGTGCCAGGTCGGGGTACTGCCGATCACGCTGGAGACGCAGTGTCCAGCGGTGGCAATGGTGCTGCGGCCGATCACCGCCGCCGAGCATACGAAGTTGCCCTGGCCGGGAATGGTGAAGAATAGCTTGCCGATGGTCGAGGTGGGGTAGGTGAGGTAGTTGCCGTACCAGGTCCAGCGGGCGAACTTGCCGTACCCGGGGTAATCGACAGGGTCAGCGGGCGGGGAACCGAAAGCCCCTGGTGCGTTGCCACGGGCCTGGCCCTCGAGGTAGCCGGGGAAGGAGCTCAGCTGCTCCGGGTCCAGCTCGTAGCGGGTCAAGGGGTCGGGGGGCTCCAGGCCGCTCTTGGGATCCCAGCCGAGGCTGTAGCCCGGGCGGGCGTCGGCGGGGAGGGGGGCTGCTGGCATGGCAAGCCCACCGTCCACGACCCCTGGAAGCGGCAGCGGCCTGGCGTTGGCCATGCGCTCGGTCGTCCAGTACTCCAGCACCGCCCGAGACTCGGCCTCGGAGATGGAGATACTCGCCGGCTCCTCGGCCAGCGCCATTGATGCCAGACCACTCGCGAGCACCATGGTTCCAGCCACGATCCATGTTCCACGTGTTTTCGGCATGTATGGATCCTCCTGGGAATAGTTGTAAGCCGGCAGGGCAGGTTTGTCAAGACGGGGACTCAGTTCGCGTCTCGGGTGCTTTTCTGGCGCCAACCCCGGATCGAAAGAAGACAATACAGGTCAATGACGTCTGAGTATCAGCTCGGGGGTGCCTGGCCGGATGGTCTCCGGGGGGCTGCCGTGCGCTCTGGGGCGGCCATGCGGGCCTCCGAGGAGCGATAGGTGGCACCCCTGCCGACGGGTGGCGGTGGGCAAACCGATGGCTCTCAGCGAACCGCCCGAGCGCAAGAAAGAGAAGGCGGCGGGCCTTGCTCACGACCCACCGCCTCAGATCACGCTGCTTCTTGCAAGACCCGTCCTTCTACCGCGCTCGCCGCCAAAAAAGCTTGCCCCCTCTAAGGGTTGTTGTTGGCGTGGGAGAGACAGGTGGCAAAGACATCTTCGGAGTCGCCGGGGTCGCTGCCGTTACTCGTGAAGACGGGCGAACCCATCTCCTGCCAGAAGATGCCCTGGGTCGAGCTCGGAGGGGAACTGCAGTTGACCAGGCAGCGTCGGTGGCTGTTGAGCCCGGCGATGAAGGGATCTGCTCCTACCCAGCCGGTGAAGTTCACCCCGTCGGTGTCGGCGTAGTTGTAGGCGGCGTTGGGGTGGCGTGATCCGAACCACCACGACCCGCCGGAGCAACCGGGGGTCATGTCCGAGCCGATGTACTTGGACGACAGGTCGGGGGTCTCGCCGGTACTGCTCATGTTGACAGAGTAGGCGGCGTGGGCCGCCACGACGATGATGTGGTAGCCGGGAAACGGTGCTGCGGCGGGGTAGCCCCAGGCCAGCGAAAGGTCCGTGTCGCCCCAGTTCCAGGCGCGACCTGCCCAGCCGGTGACATTTCCCAGCTTGTTGGCGTGCACGGTTCCGGTAGTGGCAGTGACGATGCAGGCGTAATCCCGGTCGAGGTTCTCGTGGTTGCCCCACGCCCCCGTGGTGGCGGCAATGACTCCGGCCCAACAGCCGCGGGAGGGGTGCGGCGCGCCAGACCCGGAGCCGCGGTAATACGAAGGGCAGAACAGGAAATTGGTGTGCCAGGTCGGTGTGCCACTGATCTTGCTGATCACACAGTGCCCGGCCGTGATGATGGTGCTGCGCTGGGCGACTGTTGCGGAGCACGACCCATCACCTACTCCGGGAACTGTGAAGAACAGTCTGCCGATGGTGGAGGTGGGGAAGGTCAGGTAGTTGCCGTACCAGGTCCAGCGGGCGAACTTGCCGTAGCCGTAGTAGTCGACCGGGTTGGCGGGCGGGGTTCCGCACAGGGTTGGCGAGGCGGCCCGCAGAAAGTTGTCGTGGTCGGCCCAGTACCAGCTGAAGTTCGGGTCCCCTGGAGTGATCTCGAAGCGGGCTAGCGGGTCCGGTGGCTCCAGGCCGCTGTTGGGGTTCCATCCCGGGGCGAACCCGGGCGGGCCGAGCGGCGGCTGGGGAGCGGTTGCTCGTGCCTGCTGCTCGGGGTCCCAGACGCGCTCGGGCAGCGGCAGGGGTTTGGCGGCGGCCATCCTCTCGGCCGTCCAGTAGGCCATCACCGCCTCGGCCTTGGCGGCTGGCGAGGTGATGATGCCCGGAGCCTGCTCCGCCGGTAGTGGGTGTGCCAGCGCGAGCGGGCTCATGGCCGCAAGAACAACCAGGGTCAGCCATGCCACGCGATTCCTACCCATGTTCGTAATCCTCCTGAGTTATATTTTTGGGCGGAGACCTGATTGTTGTCAAGACCGCGACTCGTTTCCTGGAAGTCTCTTCTCCCGTCTCGTTTGTATCGCGACTCAGTCCGCCATGCAGAATTTACTCGAGCATGGATCTGACGGCGGTTGTTGGAAGCGGCAGACCCAACCACCAGGCCCGTGTCGTTCAGTCCACTGTCAAGGTCTTGGATAGGTTGCGCGGGTAGTCGGGGTCGAACCCCTTGGCGGTGGCCAGGGCGTAGGAGAACAATTGGAAGGGGATGGCAGCGGCCACGGCGTACTCCAGGTCGCTGGCCACCGGCAGCGGCAGGAAGTGAGACGCTTCCGCCTCCAGCTGGGGGTGGGGGGCCGCCACCACGATGGCGTGGCCGCCTCGGCAGGTGACCTCGGTGATGTGGTTGGTGAGCATTTCGGCACCCGAAGGGGAGGCGGTAAACAGCACCGGGGTGCCCTCCTCCACCATCGCCAGCGGCCCGTGCTTGAACTCGGAGGAGAACATCCCCTCGCAGGGCAAACCTGTGACCTCCTTGCACTTCAGTGCCCCCTCCAGGGCAATACCATGGCCCAGGCCGTAGCCGAGCAGGAACAGCCGGTCGGTGGTGACGAAGCGCTGCGCCAGCTCGGTCATGGTGGCGGCGGTGGCGTCGATGGCCCGCTGGATCCATCGCGGCGCGTCGGTGAGCCGGTGCACCGGCTGACCGGCCAGGGCGCCGGCGATGGCCAGCAGGGCGATCACCTGGTTGGTGTATGTCTTGGTGGCAGGCACGGAGATTTCCCAGCCGCAGGCGAGGGGCAGGTAGACCTCGGTCTTGCGGGTGAGGGTGGAGCCCAGCACGTTGACCAGTCCCAGGGCCACCACGCCGCGCTCAGAGGCGAAGTTGACGGCGTTGAGGACGTCCTTGGTTTCCCCCGACTGGGAGACGTACAGCGCCACGTCCCCCTTGCGCAGGGCGCCGCCGTACTGCTCGATGAGCTGCTGGGGCAGGGTGGGAATGGCGAGGGCGCCGGCGGCGCGGGCAAAGAACGATGACCCCACCAGGCAGGCGTGGTAGGAGGAGCCGGCTCCCACCAGGAAGATGCGGTGCGCCCCGCGCAGCCGCTCCACCAGGGCCGGCAGGTGCTCGGCGTGCTCCAGCAGGTGCACCAGCTCCCGGGCGGTGTCCGGCTGCTCGTGGATCTCCTTGAGCATGAAATGGGCAAATCCACCCTTCTCGGGAGCGCCCATGTCGTCGCTCACCTCCTGGGCGGGTCGCACCACCTCGGCTCCGTCGCTGACCCGGTAGAGGCGCACGCCGTGGGGCTCCAGTACCACCATCTCACCGTCCTCAACAGGGATGACCCGACGAGTGAGGGGGAGGATCGAAGGCAGGTCGGAGGAGCAGCAGGTGAAGCCGTCGCCCAGGCCAGCCACCAGCCCCGAGCCCTTCTTCACCGCCACCAGACGGTTGGCGATGCGGTCGGAGATGACGAAGGCGAAATCCCCGGCCAGGTCGCGGTAGGCGGCGCGCACCGCCTGGGGCAGCTCCATCCCCCGGCGGTGGTAGCGCTCCACCGCGTGCACGCACGACTCCCCGTCGTTGGTGCCGCGCACGGTCATCCCCTCGGCGATGAACTGTCGGCGCAACTCGGCGTTGTTCACCACGTTGCCGTTGTGGGCCCCCACCAGGTGCCCCTCGGAGTCCAGGTGGGGCTGGGCGTTGGCCACCGAGGGGGCCCCGAAGGTGGCCCAGCGCAGCTGGGTGATGCCGCGCAGGCCGCGGAGCTCATCAAAGTGCAGGCGGGAGGCCACCTCCTCCACCCTGCCAACGTCCTTGCGCAGGTCAATTCCCCCGGCGGCCGAAACTGCCGCTGCCCCCACCGAGTCGTATCCCCGGTAGGAAAGCCGCTTGGCCGCGCCCGTCAAGACGTCGCCCAGAGGTTGTTCCTGCTCAAAGACAATCCCGAAGATGCCGCACATGGAAACCTCCGCTCAGCCCCGCCGGCGAGCGGGCTATTGTAGCGGGGCGGCGCCGAGTCCGCGCACGACGCCGCGGCAGAGGGGCATGATGCCCATGGCCGTGTCGGTGTCCGTGTCCGTGTCCGTGGCCGCGACCGTGGCCGCGACCGTGGCCGCGACCGTGACCGTGCCCGTGGCCGTGCCCGTGGCCGTGCCCGTGACCGTGCCCGTGGCCGTGACCGTGCCCGTGGCCGTGACCGTGCCCGTGGCCGCGTCGGTGTCCGAGTGGGTGCCCGTGCCCGTGCCAGTGGCCGTGACCGTGCCCGTGGCCGTGACCGTGCCCGTGGCCGCGTCGGTGTCCGAGTGGGTGCCCGTGCCCGTGCCAGTGTCCGTGCCAGTGTCCGTGCCAGTGTCCGTGTCGGTGTCCGTGCCCGTGCCCGTGACTGTGCCAGGTGATCGGGTCTGGCTGGTTGCGACGAGGCTCTCAGGACCGTGTACCATCTCGCCAGGATGGAGGGCATCATGCTGCTAACCCTGCTTCTTGCCGCAACCGTCGCCCTGGCGACCACCTCGGCGGCCGCCGAGACACACCCCTTTTCGGTCCACGACATGGTGGCCATGGACCGCATCTCTGACCCGCAGGTATCGCCCGACGGTACCCTGGTGGCCTTTACCGTGCGGGTTACCGATCTGGCCGCAAATCGGGGCCGAACCGACATCTATCTGGCCGCCGTGGATGGTGGCTGGACACGCCGGCTGACCACCCACGAGGCCTCGGACTCCTCCCCGCGCTGGGCGCCCGATGGCAAGAGCGTGTACTTCCTCTCCACGCGCTCTGGATCGTCACAGGTGTGGCGGATCCCGGTGGACGGCGGCGAGGCCGAGCAGGTCACGCGCCTACCGCTGGATGTGGACGCGCTCAAGGTTGCCCCAAGCGGGAGTCACCTGGTGGTGGGAATGTCGGTGTTTCCGGGCGCTTCCCTCGAGGAGACGAAGGCGCGGCTGGAAGCCAAGGAGAAGTCCAAGGCCACGGGGATGCTCTTTGACCGCCTCATGGTGCGCCATTGGGATACCTGGCTCGATGGCCGGCGGAATCACCTGTTCACCTATGATCTGGGGAAAGGTTCGGCCACGGATCTGATGCCGGCCATGGACGCCGACTGCCCCACCCGCCCCTTCGGCGGCAGTGAGGACTTCGACATCTCCCCGGACGGCCGCACGGTGGTGTTCTCGGCCAAGGACGCGGGCCGGGAGGAAGCCTGGTCCACCAATTACGATCTTTTCGCCGTGCCCATGGATGCCTCTGCCCCGCCGCGGAAGCTGACCGCCAACCCGGCGTGGGACGCCGCCCCGCTCTTCTCGCCCGACGGCAAGACCCTGGCCTACCTCGCCATGCGTCGCACCGGGTACGAGGCGGACCGCTTCGACATCGTGCTGCGGGACTGGGCCAGCGGCGCGGAGAGAAAGATCACCGTGCGGGCCAACGATACTCCCCTGGGGGACCGCTCCGCCGGTGAGCTGGCCTGGTCGGAGGACGGCAAGGAGTTGTACTGCACCGCCGATCACCTGGGGCAGAAGGCCATCTTTGCGGTGGACGTCGCCAGCGGCAAGAGCCGCATCCTGGTGGAGGAGGGCACCTGCGTGGCCCCGCAGCCCGCCGCCGGGGGGCGCATCCTCTACGGGATGCATTCGTTGCTCGGCCCGACCGAGCTGTACACGCTTTCCACCGACTGTCGGCAGGGGTGCCGGGTCACCCGCCTCAACGATGCCAAGGTGGCTGCGGCGCGCTGGGGACGCCCAGAGCAGTTCACCTTCAAGGGAGCCGGTGGCGACACCGTGTACGGGTACATCGTGTACCCAGTGGACTTCGTCCCGACCAAGAAGTATCCGGTGGCGTTCCTGATCCACGGCGGACCTCAGGGTTCCTTTGGCAACGACTTTCACTACCGATGGAACCCCCAGGCCTACGCCGGGGCGGGGTACGCCGCGGTTATGATCGACTTCCACGGCTCGACCGGGTACGGGCAGGCCTTCACCGATTCCATCAACCAGGACTGGGGGGGCAAGCCCCTGGAGGATCTGCTCCTGGGCCTGGAGTTCGCCCTCAAGCGGTACCCCTTCCTGGACGGCACCCGGGTGGGCGCGCTGGGGGCCTCCTACGGGGGCTACATGATCAACTGGATCGCCGGCAAGGCCCCCGACCACTTCAAGGCGCTGGTGTGCCACGACGGCAACCTGGACGAGCGGATGGCCTACTTCGACACCGAGGAGCTGTGGTTCCCCGAGTGGGAGCGGGGGGGCACACCCTGGGAGGTTCCCCAGAACTACGCCAAGCACAACCCCATCGAGCTGGTGAAGAACTGGAAGACCCCCATGCTGGTGATCCACGGGGTGAAGGACTACCGGGTGGTGTACACGCAGGGGCTGTCCACCTTCACCGCCCTGCAGCGCCGGGGTATCCCCTCCAAGCTGCTCATCTTCCCCGACGAGAATCACTGGGTCTTGAAACCCGCCAATTCCATCCAGTGGCACGAGACGGTGCTGGGCTGGCTGGATCAGTGGTTGAAGTAGACCTGTAGCGGTCCGCGGTTACCACCTGCGGTGGGCCGTGCGCGCGGGGGGCCGGCGCCGGTGCGCTGGCCCGTCCTTCGATCCCCCCACGAACGCGAGCCTTCAACGGCGCACGCCGAAACTCTCGGTGACCTTGGCCGTGTCCGTGACCGTGTCCGTGACCGTGCCCGTGTCCGTGTCCGTGTCCGTGGCCGGGTCCGTGACCGTGTCCGTGCCCCTGGGTGCGCGGGCCTCCGGCCCGCCTTCACGGCCGGTGCGATTTGCCTCGGCCGGCCCGGTGACCGTGCCCGTGCCCGTGTCGGTGTCCGTGCCCGTGTCAGCGGGGGTGAGTCATCCGCCACAGCATGGCCCGCACCTCGTCGAGCTGCGCCAGCACCCGGGCGGCGGCGGGGCGGTCGATGGCCCCGGCGTCGGCGAGCAGGGTGAGGTGCACCTCGAATTCCCGGGCCGAACCGTAGGCCACCCGCCAGTGGTACAGGCGATCCTGACCGGAGCGGCCCTGACCCTCGGCGACGTTGGCGGGCACCGACGCCGCGGCGCGGATCACCTGCTCGG
This sequence comes from Acidobacteriota bacterium, assembly GCA_039961755.1. Taxonomy (GTDB): domain Bacteria; phylum Acidobacteriota; class Thermoanaerobaculia; order Thermoanaerobaculales; family Thermoanaerobaculaceae; genus CALEVZ01. The sequence continues at coordinate 11,249 of JABRVY010000358.1, forward strand.
CGATGGGCTTGAAGGGGGGCTTCACGGCTGCGGCGAGGGCGAGCGCCCCGGCGGCGGCCTCCAGGGCCCGGGCCTGGGCGGGTGGGAGAGGGCGAGGGGGTGTGGCTGGCATGGTTTCCTCCCGTTCGTTCATGAACCCCCTACCAGCCGCCGGGGAGGCCGGGGTCAAGGGTCGCGTCAGCGACCGCCCGCAGGGCGGCCGCAGCCCTTGACGCCGGCCGACCCGGCGGCTTTCGCCTTTGCGGGTGAACGAACGGGAGGAAACCGGGCCGCACCCGCGACATCACCAGCGCCCAGGCCCGGAGCCCGCGCCGCCGCCGCCGGCCGTGTCCGTGCCCGCGACCGTGTCCGTGACCGTGCCCCTGGGTGCGCGGGCCTCCGGCCCGCTCTCACGGTCGGTGCGGGCTTGCCGCGGCCGGCCCGGTGTCCGTGTCCGTGTCCGTGTCTGTGACCGTGACCGTGCCCCGGGGTGCGCGGGCCTCTGGCCCGCCTTCACGGCCGGTGCGATTTGCCTCGGCCGGCCCGGTGTCCGTGCCCGTGACCGTCGCCGTGACCGTCGCCGTGTCCGTGGCCGTGTCCGTGTCTGTGACCGTGTCCGTGTCCGTGTCGGTGTCTCCCGGGCG
>JABRVY010000359.1:0-5357 GCA_039961755.1 Acidobacteriota bacterium
CCGCCCGGGTGCTGGCGCAGCTCGACGAGGTGCGGGCCATGCTGTGGCGGATGACCCACCCCCGCTGACACGGGGACCGACACCGTCACGGGCACGGTCAGTGTCAGTGCCTGTGCCAGTGTCAGTGTCAGTGTCGGTGACGGTCACGGTCACCGGCGCGGGTGGATCAGCCTCCAGGTCAGCGCCCGGACACGGTCGAACAGTTCCAGCGCCTGGGCCGCCTTGGCGCCGTCCACCGCGCCGGCGGCGAGCAGCAGGCGCAGGTGGCTGTCGGCCTCCAGCGCCGAGGCGTAGGCGATGCGCCAGTGGTGGAGGCGGTCCCGCCCGGCCCGTCCGGCCCCCTCGGCGAGATTGGCCGGCACCGAGGAGGCGGAGCGGATGAGTTGGTCCGCCACCGTCCGGAGCGCGGCCGGCAGCCCGAGGGCCAGGGCGACGGCGGTGCCGGCGGACTCGAGGGCCAGCTCGTGGGCGGTGAGTGGACGGTTCGGGGTCGACGGGGGCGGCGTGGTCCGAGTGGTGTTCATGCGAGCCCCAAGAGGGCCCGGGGCGGGCGCTGTCACAGGGGCGCCGCAGGCGACCGCCCGCAGGGCGGCTTGCCCTTGACAGCGCCCGCCCCCGGGCGCTACCCCACAGTGAGAACACCACGAGGCCACGCCGCCCGGGCGACACCGACCCGGCCACGGCCACGGTCACGGTCACGGTCACCGACACGGACACGGTCACCGACACGGACACGGTCACGGTCACCGACCCGGCCACGGTCACGGTCACCGACCCGGACACGGTCACGGACACAGTCACCGACACGGCCACCGACACGGACTCGGGCGGGGGAGGGCCGTGCCCCTGCGACACTCTTGCCATGCGGGCGGCGGTGGCCCACCTCAGGCCCGCTCCCCGCGAGGCCCTAGCGAGGCAATGGGCCGCCCAGCTGGGCCAGCTGCTCTCGCACTGCCTGGTCGGCGGGGTCGAGGGCGGCGGCGCGGGTGAGGGCGGCGCGCGCTCCCTCACGGTTTCCCAGGTTGAGCAGCGCCACGGCGAGGTTCTTGTACGCGGTGGGCTTGCCGGGGTCGAGCTGGGCGGCGCGCTCGAGGCAGCGGGCGGCTTCCTCGTAGCGCCCCTGCTCCCCCAGAAAGACGCCGGAGTTGAGCCACACCAGGGCGCTGTCGGGCAAGGTGCGACGACCCTCGGCGAAGGCCTCCTCGGCCTTGTCCAGCATGCCCCGCTGCTGGTAGTCCAGCGCCAGGCGCACCACCGCCATGTCGCGGTCCCGCACCCCCAGCCGGACCGCCATCCAGAAGGCGCCATCGGCGTCCGCCAGGCGCCCCTGTTTGCGCAGTAGCACCGACAGGGAGTAGTAGGCCGAGGCATAGCTGGGATCGGCGGCGATCGCCTGCCGGAAGGTCTGCTCCGCCCTGGCGACGTCTCCCGCCGACGCCTGGCTGATGGCCAGGTTGTTCAGTCGCCGCGCCTCGGCGCGGTCCACGGCCGGGGTGGCAGGGGCGAGCGGTGGCGGGGGGGAGTCCGCCGCCCCCTTTTGCTCGGCGGTGGATGAACCGGCCAGGTAGCCCAGGGCCCGCAGTTTGGCCAGCTCCTCCTCGCGCGCCTGGGGTGGCAGCTCCACCGGCGCCGGCGGGGTGCGCGGAACCAGGGTGGCGTAGCGGACCAGCCCGGGTACGCGAGCCCCCTCGGCGAGCAGCCAGGCGGGAACCTGACCCGGCATCTCCGCGGCGGGGGGCAGGCCGGCGAGGGCGAGGAGGATGGGCCCCACGTCCAGCAGTCCCAGGGTGTGGCGCTGGCGGGATGCGGGGATGTGCGGCCCGGCTGCCAGGAAGGCGCCCTGGGGGCGGTGCCACATTTCCGCGGTGGCGGTATGGGCACCGGAGGGTACCCGAGGGCGGTCGTCTCCCCAGGTGAAGCCGTGGTCGGACACCAGGACCACGGTGTCTTGCGGACCCAGGGAGGCCACCACCGATCCCACCCAGCGGTCGGCCCAGGCGTAGTAGCGGTCGATGACCGGGCCGAAGCGGCGGGCCGCGGGCCCGTCAAACCCCGGCAACACCGGCGGCCGGTAGGGGCCGTAGAGGTGTCCCACCGTGTCGGTTCCCTCCAGGTACGAGAAGATCACCTCGGTGCCGCGCTCCAGTTCGTTGGCGGTGAGTCGCTCCACGGTGAGGCTCGCCGCCACCAGCTTGGCCAGCCCGCCGACGGGGTCGTCCCAGGCGTCGGGGCGGGCCAGCGCTGCCGAAAGCTCCTCGGCGGAGACGGGGAGAAACGGCGCCAACATGGCGGGGGTCACATCGGAGGCGCGCAGGAGCAACTCCCGGGCGCGCTCCGCCGCCTGGGGGGGGTCCGCCATGCCCGGGACCTCGGCGGACAACCCCAGCAGCTGCTCGGTGAGGCGGTCGGAGTACACCGTCCCCCCGGGTGGCGCCTGGGCGGGGAAGGTGGCCCACCAGCCGATGACCGCCGTGGAGCGTCCGGCAGCGGCGATCATCTCCCACAGGGCGGTGGCCTTACGGGACGCGGCGGTGACCGGGCGGGGGGGACCTCCCTCCGGGTCGGGCTCCAGGAAGTCCAGCACCCCGTGGACGTCCGGCGGCACTCCGGTGCCGATGGTGGTCCAGACCACGGGGGAGATGAGGGGGCGAGGGACCTCCAGCACCGCGTGCACGCCCCGACGCATCAATGCGGCGGTGTGGGGCATCACCCCGCGGGCGACGAGCTCGTCCACCAGAGTCCAGTCCAGGGCATCGAGACCCAGGACCACCAGCCGACCCCGGGGCCTGGCGAGGGCGGTCAGTTCGCGTCGCCCCGTTGCCCGGACGATGTCCTCGGCGTCGGCCACGGTCAGTTCGGCGTCGACCACGCGGAGACCCGGCAGGAGCGGGCTCAGACGCGCAGGCAGATCGGGTGCCGCCGGGGGCGGGGCATCGGGAAACATTTCCTGCCAGAGGGGGCTGCCGCGCAGCAGCTGGCGAACCTGCGTCGGTTCGAGGGGGGCGTGCTGCTGGAACCAGGAGGACCATGCCCCCTCCCAGCCGCGCCGGCGCACCAGCTCGGCGGGGACGGGCAAGGCCCCGGCTCCCGCGACGGCGAGCCGGTAGCGAACGAGCACGCTGGCGCCCTCGGGCAGGGGCACTTCCACCCGGGCGGTGATCAGGGCGGCGGCCTCTTGTCGCTCCAGCGGGACCCGCCGCGCCAGCGGCAAGGGCGAAAGGGCGAGGCGATCGGGGAGGAGGCGAACGGTGCTGCCGAGGCGGCTGACCGTCACCACGGCGCGGTCCGCGCGGGGGGGGACGATGGACAGCGCCCCGGCAAGCACGCCGAGCCCGAGGGTGAGGAGGAGCAGGAGGCGGCGGCGGGCGGAAGCACTCACGGGGGCATTCTACTGTCGCATCCGAGGGGGGGAGGCCGGGGAGGGCCACGACGGACCTGGTTCGCCTCTCAAACCCATCTCGCCAACTGTTTGTCGCCGGCAGGGGCGGTGCGTTAGGATGGCTCGTGCACTTTGCCGCCTCGGGCGTGACGGTGTTTCCGCTCCTCCCGCCGCTGGTGGCGTTCGGCATCTCCCTGATCACCGCCACCGGCGGGGTATCGGGGGCGTTCCTGCTGCTGCCGTTTCAGATGTCGGTGCTGGGCTTCACCTCTCCGGCGGTGTCGGCGACCAACCACCTCTACAACGTCGTGGCGATCCCTTCAGGGGTGCTGCGGTTCGTGCGCGAGAAGCGAATGGTGTGGCCGCTCGCCTGGACGGTGGTGGCCGGAACGCTGCCCGGGGTGCTGATCGGTGCCATCGTGCGAGTGCGTCTGCTACCCGACCCCAGGCATTTCAAGGTGTTTGCCGGCGGGGTGTTGCTGTATATCGGGGCGCGGATGATGCGCGAACTCCTGCGCCCCACCGCCGCGGGGGGGAGGGCGACAGCGGCGGTGGGCCCGGTGCGCATCCTGCGTCGCTCTCTCCGCGAGGTGGCCTACGAGTTTCGCGGCGGCGAGCACATCTTTCGCACCCTGCCGCTCTTCTGCCTGGCCCTGGCGGTGGGCCTCATTGGCGGCGCCTACGGGATCGGCGGGGGGGCGATCATCGCTCCGTTTCTGGTGACCTTCTTCGCGTTGCCGGTGTACACGGTGGCGGGGGCGGCACTGCTCGGCACCTTCGTGACCTCGCTGACCGGGGTGGCGTTTTTCCAGGCCATCGCCCCCCTCTACCCCAGCCAGGCGGTGGCGCCGGACTGGGCGCTGGGGGTGCTGTTCGGCCTCGGGGGAATGGCCGGCACCTACTGCGGCGCCCGGCTGCAGAAGCGGGTGCCGGAACGGGCCATCAAGTGGATGCTGGCGATCGTTCTGGTGATCCTCGGCCTGCGTTACGTGTCGGCCATCGTCAGCTAGGGTCGCGAAACGAGGCGGCCATCACCGACCGCCCCAGCCGCGTCCCCTCGATCTTGCCAGGGGTGCCGGAAGTGATGGAAACTCCCCGGCGGTGAGCGCAGGGCATGACATACCCGGGGGGTCGGTCGCCCAGGGGGTGGCGGTGCGGCGCCTGCAGGTGGCGCTGGCCCTGGCCGCCTCCTTCATGGTCGCCGAGGTGGTCGGGGGGCTGTGGGCGAACTCCCTGGCGCTGCTGGCGGACGCGGCGCACATGCTGGCGGACGCGGCGGCGCTGGGGCTGGCGCTGTTCGCCGCCTGGATCAGCCGCCGCCCCCCGTCCCCGCGGCGTACCTACGGCTACTACCGGGCGGAAATCCTCGCCGCCCTCGCCAATGGCGCTGCGCTGGTGGCCATCGCCGTGGTCATCGTGGTGGAGGCGGTGCGCCGCCTGGCCGCCCCGCTGGAGGTCCGTCCGGCGGTGATGATCCCGGTGGCGGTGCTGGGGCTGGGGGTGAACCTGGCCATGCTGGCGGTGCTGAGGGACAGCCGCAACGCCAACCTGAACCTGCGCGGCGCCTGGCTGCACGTGGTCACCGACGCGCTCGGCAGCCTGCAGGCCATCGTGGCGGGGGTTCTCATCGCCGCCTGGGGGTGGTCCTGGGCCGACCCGGCGGCCTCGCTGGCCATCGCCGCGCTGGTGCTGTACTCCGCCTGGGGGCTGGTGCGGGAGGCGGTGTCGGTGCTCATGGAGTCGGCCCCCGGCGGGCTCGATGTGGACGAGGTGCGAAGGGCGATCCTGGCCGTGCCGGGGGTGTGCGGCGCCCACGACTTGCACATCTGGGCGATCTCGTCCGCCTTCGTGGCCCTGTCGGTCCATGTGGAGGCGCGGGAAGAAGATCACCGTGCGGTGCTGGCGGGAGTGCGGGAGGTGCTCGCGCATCGCTTCGGGATCCACCACTCCACCATCCAGCTGGAGCCCGCCCACCCAC
>JABRVY010000360.1:0-1229 GCA_039961755.1 Acidobacteriota bacterium
CTCCCCAACCCCGGTCGCGGGAGCAGGCAACCCCACCCCGTCGTCGGTGATGGCCACCTCCAGCCGGCCGCCCTCGGCGCTCACACTCAAATCCACCCGATGCGGGCGGGCGTGGCGACGGGCGTTGTGAAACGCCTCCTTGACGACGAGAAACACCTCCCGGCGCAGCTGTCCGTCCACAGCCAGCCGACCATCCGCCTCGCCGGCCGAAAAGGAGAAAGCAATACCGTCCCGCTCGAAGACGTCGTGGCCCAGGCGACGCAGGCGACCGAGCAGAGCGTCCAGGGTGTCCCCGGCCGGGTCCACCGCCCACACCACGTTGGCCGAGGTGTCCAGCAGCTCCCGCGCGGCGGCGGCGATCTCCTCCAGATACGCCTCGCGCTGTTCCGGCTCCAGCTCGGCGGTGCGACTCACCCCCGCCAGCAGAGCGATGCGGGAGCACAGCAGGCCCAGCTCGTCGTGGAGGTCGGCAGCGATGCGGTCGCGCAGGCGAGCCACCCGCTGCAGGGAGGCGATGCGCGCCCGGTGGGCGAGCACTGCCCCTCCCACCACGAGACCGACCAGGAGAGTGAGGAACCACCAGCGCCGCCACACCGGCGGCGGGATCTCGAACGGGACCAGCGCCACGGGGGAGGCCTGCCCGTCGCGCACCGCCCGCAGTTGCAGGGTACCTGCCCCGGCCCCGGGTAGAACCAGGCTCAGCTCGCCGTCGCCGGCGGTCTGCCAGGTGGAGTCCTCGCCCGCCAGGCGGTACTGAAACCGCAGGTTCTCGCCCCGGGCGAGGTCCACGGTGGTGAAGGCCAGGCGCAGGTGGCGAGTGCCCACCGGCAGGTGCAGGGGCTTCACCGCCGTTGTTCCCATCTCCGGAAAGGGCAGCGGCACACCATCCACCGAAATGGCGGTCAGTCGCGGCGGGCGCAGCGGCACGGGCGGGGGCAGTCGGGGCGATAGCCGCGAAACCCCAGCCAGGGTGGCGAACCACAGGTTCCCCTCCCCGTCGCGGGCGGCGGCCTGCACGCTGTTGGAGGACAGCCCGTCGGCGCCGCTCAGGTGCACCACCTCGCCCGAGTTCGGCTCCAGCCGATCCACCCCCAGCTGGGTGCCCACCCAGATGTGGCCCTCCCCGTCCTCCACCAGGGCGAACACCCCGTCGCTGGCCAGTCCCTGGCGGGTGGTGAGGCGAGCGAAGGAGGGATGCTCGGCGCCAGGGTCATCCAGGCGCCCCAGGC
>JABRVY010000361.1:0-5959 GCA_039961755.1 Acidobacteriota bacterium
GCCCAGCATCTGCTGGAGCACCCCCGGCAACCCTCCCCGCCTTCGCCGAGCAGGTGTTGCCGGGGGTGCTCCAGCAGATGCTGGGCACCCGCCTGCGGGTGGCCTGGCCGGCCATTCCCATGCGCCCCTCCGGGGTGGTCTCCCTCCTCGCCCAGATGTCCACCGGCTACGGCAACGCCCCGGTTCCCCTCGCCTTGAGCGCCGATGCCCGGGTGCTGGTGCTTGGCCCCACCTGGCCGCTGGACCGCGACCCCCGCGCGGTGCGCCGCGAGATGCTCAAGGACGCGCCGATCCAGTGGAGTCCGGGGCCCGCCTCGGCGCCCCTGCAGCTGGTGGAGTTTTCCGACTACCAGTGCCCGGCCTGCAAGCGGGGGTGGGCCGACGTCAAGAGGGTGCTGGAACGGATGGGGGACAAGGTTCGCCACGGGCTGGTCAATTACCCCCTGGTCAGCAACCACCCCTGGGCGTTTCGCGCCGCCGTGGCCGGGTTGTGCGTGGGTCAGCAAGACGAGGCGCTGGTGCTCGCTCTCAAGGAGGAGATGTACCGCCTGCAGAGCACCCTCACCCCCTCCACCGTGGACGACGCCGCCTTTGCCTTCGTCACCCAGCGCGGGTTGAACGAGGCGGCGTTTCGCGCCTGCTACCTCAAGGACCCGGCCATCGACCGGGTCCACGCGCAGATGGGGCTGGCCCAGCGCATGGGGGTGATGGGAACACCCACCTACTTCGTCAACGGGGAGATGATCAACCTGGCCGACACCGAAACGGCGGTGGCGCGCCTGAACGCTATTCTGGCCGCCGGTGGTGTCCCCGAAAAGGCCGCCGCCGGACTGCGGCGGTAGGCGGCTGATCGGCCCCTACCGGCGATCCGATCCCAGCTGACGCAGGACCGCCTGGGCGATCTCCTGAAACGCCTGTGCCGCCTGGGAGTCGGGCCGAGACCGGACGATGGGCACACCGGCGTCGCTGGCGACGACGATCTCTGGGTCGATAGGGACGGCACCCAGGAAGGGGGCCTCCAGCTGCTCGGCGGTGCGCCGTCCGCCGTCCTTCTTGAAGATCTCCGTGCGATGGCCGCAGGCCGGGCAGACGAACACCGACATGTTCTCCACCACCCCCAGCACCGGCACGTTGACCTTGCGAAACATGTTGAGACCCTTGCGCGCGTCGATCAGCGCCACGTCCTGGGGGGTGGTGACGATCACCGCGCCGTCCAGCGGCACCTGCTGAGTCAGCGTGAGCTGGGCGTCGCCGGTGCCGGGGGGAAGGTCCACCACCAGGCAGTCCAGCTCGCCCCACTCCACGTCCTCCAGGAACTGCTGGATCGCCTTCATGACCATCGGGCCGCGCCAGATCACCGGGGTGTCGGGGTCCATCAGGAACCCCAGGGACATCACCTTGATCCCCTCCACGTCCACCGGCAGCACCCGCCCCTCGGCGGTGACCCGCGGGGGTTCGCTGGCCCCCATCATCATCTGCTGGGAGGGACCGTAGATGTCGGCGTCCAGCAGGCCGACCGTGAGACCCTGCTGCTGCAGGGCGAGGGCCAGATTGGCGGCCACGGTGGACTTGCCCACGCCCCCCTTGCCCGAGGCCACCGCCACCTTCAGCTTCACTCCCGCCAGCAGCCGGGGCCGGGGGATGGCCTCCTGGGGCGCCTGCACGTTCAGCCGAACCTCCACCCTGCTTACCCCGGGCAGCGACTCCACCGCCCGTCGGGCGTCGGCCTCGATGCGCGGGCCGGCCTCCGGGTTGACGCTGGCAAAGGAGATTTCCACCTGCACCTCGCCGCCGCTCACCGAAACCCCCTTGACGAAACCGAACGACACGATGTCCCGGCTCAGACCCGGGAACTTCACCTGCTTCAACGCTTCACGGACCTGCTCCTGCGTCAGCGCCACGGTACCCTCCTCGAAATTGCCCATGGTTGGCGTTGTCCCCGGCGGAGGCGGGGACAGCGGTTGTCTCACTGCCCCCAGCCGAAGTGGCGTTGCACCGTCTCGGAGGCCATCCCCGGATTCCACGGCGGATCCCACACCACCTGGACGCTCACCGAAGGGGCACCGGTGGCGGTGCGGATTGCCTCCTCGGCGTCCCTGGTGATGCGGTGCACCAGCGGGCAGCCGCGGGTGGTGAGCGTCAGGTACACCCGGACGGCACCACCGGCGTCGACCTCCACACCGTACACCAGGCCCAAATCCACCACCGAAAAGGGCACTTCGGGGTCCATCACCCGCTCCAGCGCCCGCCACACCTCCTGCTCCGTCACCATGCCAGCCTCTCCTCCCCTCACCCGCGCTTGCGGGCCTCCTCACGTCACCGGTTGGGCCGCCAGTCCGCCGCGCAGCTCCAGGATGGCGCCGCGCACCCGCTCCATCAGCTCGCCCTTGGCGGTGACCCCCAACCCTGCGGTGGGGATGGGCTCCCCGAAACGAACCACGATCCTGCCCGGCCGGACGAGGTACGAGCCCTTCGCCAGCACCCGCCGTGCCCCCTCGATCCCCACCGGGACGATGGGCAGGCCGGCCTTCAGCGCGATGAGAAAGCCGCCTCGCTGGAAGGGCAACAGCGACCCGTCCGGAGTGCGCGTCTCCTCCGGGAACACCAACACCGAGCGGCCGGCGCGGATTCTCGCCGCCGCCTCATCGAAGGACTTGATGGCGGTGCGCCGGTTCTCCCGGTCCACCGGAATGAACCCCATGGCGCGCATCGCCCAGCCCAGAAATGGGATGCCAAACAAGCTCCGTTTCGCCAGGAAGCGTACCTGACCCGGAATGGCCACCAGCAGCGCCGGGATGTCGAGCCACGACTCGTGGTTGGCCATGAACACCACGGGGCCTCCCCCGACCCGCGCCGCTCCCTCCACCCGCAGGCGCACCAGCGCCGACCACAGGATGATCCGCGCCCACAGGCGGGCCCCCTTGCGGGTCCAGTCGCCGCGCGGCGGCACCGCCCCCACCAGGGTGCCGTAGGACCCCAGGATCACCGTGTCAACAGTGGTGATGAGAGCGGCGAAGGCGGTGACGAGGAGGCGCAGGACCAGCACGGGCGGATTGTACCCGACGGCCAACCGCCCTATCGCCCCGCCAGATCCAGGATGGCCTGCCAGAGCTGCGGCGGCACCGGCATCACCGACAGGCGGGGCAGGCGCACCAGCTCGAAGTCGGCGAAGGCGGCGTTCCCCTTGATCTCCGCCAGAGTCACCGGCCGGGCCAGCGGGTGCAGCGCCTCCAGCTCGACCACCGGCGCCGCCTCGCCCCCATCTCCGCTCACGGTATACGGGTCGCTCGCCACCCGGGCAACACCGACGATGGCCCGCTCGTCGCCGGTGTGATAGACCAGCGCCTCGTCGCCCCGGCGCATGGCACGGAGGTACTTGCGAGCCAGAGGGTTCGACACTCCATCCCAGACCGTTTGCCGCTCCCGCAGCAAGTCGGCGAAGGAGTAGTCCTCCGGATCGCTCTTGAGGAGCCAGCCGGCCACCTACGCCGACTCCGCGGCGGGGCGCTTGGGGCGAGAGCCGCGCAGCGTTTCCACCGGCACCCCGGAGTGCTCCGAAACCATGAGGTACACCTCCTCTCCGTCCAGCACCTCCCGCTCCAGCAGCGCCTCGGCGATGCGGTCCAACACCGGCCGGTGCTCCATCAGGATGGTGCGGCAGCGGTCGTGGCCCTGCTGGATCAGGCGCTTGATCTCGGTGTCGATCTCCACGGCGGTGGCTTCCGAATAGTCCTGGTGGCGGGCGAACTCCTTGCCCAGGAAGATCTCCCCCTCCTTCCTGCCGAAGGTGAGCGGCCCGAGACGCGACATCCCCCACTCGCAGACCATCTTGCGCGCCAGCTCGGTGGCCCGCTCCAGGTCGTTGCCCGCGCCGGTGGTGATGCTCTCCTCTCCGAAGACGATCTGCTCCGCCAGGCGCCCGCCCATCAGCACCGCGAGTTCGTCCTCCAGGTACTTCTTACCGTAGAGGAAGCGGTCCTCCTCGGGGAGCTGCTGGGTGAGACCCAGTGCCAGGCCGCGGGGGATGATGGTCACCTTGTGCAGCGGGTCGGCGTTGGGCAACACGGCGGCCACCAGGGCGTGACCGGCCTCGTGAAAGGCGACGATGCGCTTCTCCTCCTCGGACATGGCCAGCGAGCGCCGCTCGGAGCCCATCATCACCTTGTCCTTGGCGAACTCGAAGTCGTCCATGTCGACGGCTGACTTGTCGAAGCGGGCGGCGCGCAACGCCGCCTCGTTGACCAGGTTGGCCAGATCCGCCCCGGAGAACCCCGGGGTGGAGCGCGCTACCACCGACAGATCCACGTCCGCGCCCAGGGTGATCTTCTGGGTGTGCACCGTGAGGATTTCCAGCCGCCCGTTGACGTCCGGCCGGTTGACGACGATCCGGCGGTCGAACCGCCCGGGCCGCAGCAGCGCCGGGTCCAGCACGTCGGGGCGGTTGGTGGCGGCAATCAGGATCACCCCCTCGGTGGATTCGAAGCCGTCCATCTCCACCAGCAGGGCGTTGAGGGTCTGCTCCCGCTCGTCGTGCCCCCCGCCCAGCCCGGCCCCCCGATGGCGGCCGACGGCGTCGATCTCGTCGATGAAGATGATGCAGGGGGCGTTCTTCTTGCCCTGCTCGAAGAGGTCGCGCACCCGCGACGCCCCCACGCCCACGAACATCTCGACGAAATCCGACCCCGAGATGGAAAAGAAAGGCACCTCCGCCTCACCCGCCACGGCGCGCGCCAGCAGCGTCTTGCCGGTGCCTGGCGGCCCCATGAGCAACACTCCTTTGGGAATCTTGCCCCCCAACTTCTGGAACTTCTGCGGATCACGCAGGAACTCGATGATTTCCTTGAGTTCCTCCTTGGCCTCCTCGACCCCGGCCACCTCCTTGAAGGTGACGCGCTTCTGGCTGGCGGTGAGCATGCGGGCGCGCGACTTGCCGAACGACATCGCCTTGTTGCCCCCCGCCTGCATCTGCCGGTAAAAGAAGAACCACAGCGCGATCAGGGCGACGAAGGGCAGCCACCCGAGCAGCACGGTCCACACCGAGCCCTGGGCCGGCTCCTCGGCCTTGATGCGGACCCCCTTTTCCCGCAGCCGCGGGACCAGCCCGTCGTAGCCCGGCGAGTAGGTCATGAATTCGTACGGTCGGGTGGCTGGCACGCGAGGGTCAGAGACCTCGCCGCGCCCCAGGATCTCGTTGCCCCGAATGAGCACCTCGCCCACCTTGCCCTGCTCGACGCGATCGAGAAACTCGGAGAAGGCGATCTCCTGCGTCCCAGTGCGGGATGTGGTGATCCAGTTCCAGAGGACCACCACCGACACGACCACGACGATGAAGAGCAGCGCATTCTTGACGTTCTGGTTCACTCCGGCTCCGTTCGGCGGCGGCCCGCCTCCTAGCCACCCTCAAGCAGGTGAACACCGGGAAGATTCCCCCACCGCCCCTGATACTCCATGCCGTAGCCCACCAGCCGCCCCTCGGGGATCTCATCCAGCACCACGTAGCGCGGTTGCAGCGCCACGCGGCGCAGCAGCGGGCGATTGACCAGCGCCGCGACCTCCAAGGAGCGCGGGTCCTGCTGGGCCAGGTGGGTGAGGAGGTAGTTCTCGGTCACCCCCGAATGGCAGATGTCCTTGAGGATGATGGCGTGCGCCCCCTTGATATCCACATGGGTGGCGTAGGCGAGCTCGATGATCTCTCCCCGGGGGGCCCCCTGCCGCCCCACCGTCACCAGCTCGAGGCGCACCGGGCGGGAGATGGCCCGCAGCAGATCCGCCAGGAACACCGCCGCCCCCTTCAACATGCCCACCAGCACCAGATCGTGATCGGGGAAGTCGCGGGTGATACGCTCACCCACCTCCTTGATCCTCGCCGCGATGACCTCTGGCGGCACTATTTCCACGGGCGTTGCCATGGCTCCTCCAGCGTTGCCGCGACTCCCGCCTCTCCCGTCCCTGCCCACCC
>JABRVY010000362.1:0-1770 GCA_039961755.1 Acidobacteriota bacterium
ACGGGGGAGCCTCAGCCGGTGAGGAGGGGGAGCAGGCGGGCGCGGATGTCGTCCCGCACGGCGCGGAAGACCGCCAGGCGCTCCTCCTCGCTGCCCGTCGCCTCGGCCGGGTCGGGGAAGGAGATGTGCGTGGTCTTCACCGGGCGGGGAAACACCGGGCAGGACTCCCGGGCCGAGTCGCACACCGTCACCACCAGGTCCCAGGGTTGCTCGAGGTAGCGGTCCACGTGCTCGGGCACCCCCCCGGAAATATCCACCCCGGCCTCGGCCATCACCCTCACCGCCAGGGGGTGTACACCGGCCGCCGGCCGGGTGCCCGCCGAGCGGGCCTCCCAGCGCTCCCCGAGGAGAGTGTTGATCCACCCCTCGGCCATCTGCGATCGGCAGGAGTTGCCCGTACACAGGATCAGGACTCGCTGGCGCGCCATGGCGCGGTACCTCCTTCCGTCCCAACAGGGGTGCGTCGTTGAGTATTTCGGCGAGTGGCGAAATGAAAGGCCGGGGCCATAAACGTCTCTTGACCTCGCCGGCGCGGCCTCTATACTCCCATGCGCAATAGCAGAGAATGCGACTCTTTGAAGGATGGCCATGATATGCCGATGATGGACGAAAAGCCGGGGGCGAGCCTGGTGCTGGAACGCATGCAGGCGCAGATCGCATGCTGGGACGCGTGCGCCGATCGCAGGTGTATTTTTCTGAAGTGTTACCACTTGATGACCAGCAACATGGTCAGCGGCCTGAGGGCCGGTCGATTCGAAGACGCGGCCTGGGTGTCCTCCCTGCTGGAGCACTTCGCGGCCTACTACTTCGACGCTTTGGCAGCCTGGGAGCGAGAACCCGTCAGCGCCCCCCGGGTGTGGCAGCTCGCCCACCAGGCCTGCCGCCAGCCGGACGTGCTGGTGTTGCAAAGCCTGCTCCTGGGCGTCAACGCGCACATCAATTACGATCTGGTGCTGGTGCTGGTGGAGTTGCTGGAGGGGGAGTGGGCGAGGCTGGGTACCCCCTCCCGCCGCGTGCGGTACGCCGACTACTGCCGCGTCAACACCATCATCGCCGAGACCATCGACGAGGTGCAGGACACCGTCCTGGAGCCGGCGGCGCCCCTGATGGACCTGGTGGACAAGGGGCTGGGACGCCTGGATGAGCTGGTCATCTCGCGGCTCATCACGGGCTGGCGACGGAGCGTGTGGGGTTTCAGCGTGCGCATGATGGAGGCCTCTTCCCTCCAGGAGCGTGCCGCCGCACGGGAGGCCATGGAAGGGGCGGCCCTGCGCCGGGCCGAGGCCTTGCTGGGCCGGCAGGGGCTCGCCGGACTGCGGGCGCTGCTGTGAGGGGAAGACCCGGGACCCGAGGGCAGGGGCCTTGCCGTTGCTTCCGCCAGTTGCTACTCTATTTCGCGGAGTGACGAAATGTCCCGCGGGGCTCTGAGTCAGCAGGTGCGGCGCTTCAAGGCGCTGGGGCATCCGGCCCGGCTGCGCCTGGCGGTGATGCTGGCCGACGGCGAGCTGTGCGTGTGCCAGATGACCGCGGTGCTGGGGCTGGCGCCATCGACGGTGTCGGCGCACCTGGCCGAACTCAAGCGGGCCGGCCTGGTGCAGGAGCGCAAGGCGGGTCGTTGGGTGTTCTACCGCCTGGACGAGGAGGGGTGCCGACTGGTGGAGGACCTCCGCGGGCCGCTGTCGGCCGACCATCAAATCCAGGAGGATAGCCGGGTGGTCGTCACACTGCGGGAGCTCGGGCCGGAGAGTCTGTGCCGGGTGGGGGGGCGGC
>JABRVY010000363.1:0-11361 GCA_039961755.1 Acidobacteriota bacterium
ACCCTCTTCGCCGCCACCTTCCTGTCCACTACCTTCGTGGGTGGCATATCCTTCGCCCGCCTCCCCGAAGGCTTCGTCCCCACCGGGGTCGTCTCCACCCTGCTGCACCCGGGCGTCATCCTTCCCGGCCTGCAGTTCTCCCTCCCCCTGATGATCATTCTGCTGGCCCACGAGATGGGGCACTACCTGACCTGCCGGCGCCACCGCCTCGACGCCACGCTGCCGTACTTCCTGCCCTTGCCCATCCCGTTGGGCATCGGGACGCTGGGTGCCTTCATCCGCATTCGCACCCCGATCGCCAGCAAGCGGGAGCTGTTGGACGTGGGAGCGGCCGGACCCATCGCCGGTTTCGTGGCCACCTTGCCGTTTCTCGTGGTGGGTATCGCCCTGTCGGACCCGGTGGCGAAGCTACCGGAGACCGGCTACATCCTCTACGGCGACCCTCTGCTCTTCAAGGCCCTCGGGTGGCTGATCCACCCGGAGGTGGCCGCCGGAGGGGACCTGTTCATCCACCCCACCGGCTTTGCGGCGTGGGTTGGCCTGCTGGTGACCGCCCTCAACCTCTTGCCCTTCGGCCAGTTGGACGGCGGCCACATCACCTACGCCATGTTCGGCGCCTGGCACCGGCGCGCCGCCTGGCCTTTGCTCGCGGTCCTGGTGGGCCTGGGGTTCGTGTGGACGGGGTGGTGGATCTGGGCGGTCATCGCCCTGGTGATGGGCGTGCGTCACCCCCGGGTGCTCGACGAGGACTACCCCCTCGATTCCGCGCGAATGCGGGTGGGGTGGCTGTGCCTCCTCATCTTCGTCCTGTGCTTCACCCCCCAGCCGATCACGATCGTGCCGTGACCTCGCTCGTCGGAGGATCCTCCCAGATCAGGGTCACCGGCCCGTCGTTGACCAGTTCCACCTCCATCATGGCGCCGAAGCTGCCGGTGGCGACGCGCACCCCGCGCCGGCGCAGCTCCTCGGTGAGGCACTGCACCAGCGGCTGCGCCTCCTCCGGCGGGGCCGCCCGGAAAAAGTCGGGCCGCCGGCCTCGTCGGATCGACCCGGCCAGGGTGAACTGCGAGACCACCAGCACCTCTCCCCCCACCTCGTCGAGCCCCCGGTTCATCTTCCCCTCGCCGTCGGAGAAGACCCGCAGCGTCGCCACACGGTGCGCCGCCCGCTCCGCCTGCGCCGGGCCATCGCCGCGCTCCACGCCCACCAGCAGCAGCAGGCCCAGGCCGATGGCTCCCACCTCCTGCCCCGCCACCACGACCCGGGCGCGGGAAACCCGCTGGATGACGATCCTCATGGCTGCACCCCGTCGTGCCCTCCGGCCGCACCGGCCTCCGCCCCCCGATGACCTCGACCTCGCAGCAGGCGCACCGCCTCGGAAAGCTCCGGCGAGCGCAGTATCCAAAGCACGAGAACGTACACCGCCCCCGCGGCCCCCACCACGGCGGCCAGCACCGCCAGCGACCGCAGCGAGGTGACCTGCAGCGGCGGCGCCAATCCCGCAAGACCCCAGGCGGCGGTGGCCGCCGCCGCCGCGGCCAGGAGATGGCGAGCCACCGCCGGAAGGACGTTTCGGGGGGCCGGGAGCCGTCCCCGCACGCCGTTGAGAATCAGCAGGGTGACCGCGTTGGCGAGCTGGCCGGCGACGGTCGCCCCGGCCACCCCCGCAATCCCGTACGGCCCGGTCCACAGCACGCCACAGGCGGCGAACACGGCCAGGTTGACCGCCGCGCCCCACAGGGGGGTCCGCGTGTCGAGCCAGGCGAAGGAGACTCCCCCCAGCACCTTGGTGAGGGCCAGAAATGGCATCCCCAGGGAGTAGGCGGCCAGGGCGACGGCGGTCATGTGAACCGCCTCCGCGCCGTACTTGCCGCCCCCCAGCAGGACCCCCACCACGGGCTGGGCCAGAACGGCCGCGAGGGCGGCGGCCGGCAAGGTGACCAGCGACAGCAGCCGGAGGGCGAAGGCCAGGGTCTGCCGCGCCGCCTCGGGCGACTTCGCCCGCTCCTCGGCCAGCATCGGCAGGGCCGCGGTGGTCAGCTGGATGACCACGATGCCGTACACCAGCTCGTTGAGGCGGGTGGCGTTATACAGGCAGGTCACGGCACCCTCGCCGACGCTGGCGGCCAGGCGCGTGGAGAGCAGGATCGTGATCTGGTAGATCCCCAGGCTCGGCAAGCCCGGGAGCATCAGCCGTACCACTTTTCCCACGAGTGGGTTGCTGAGCGCCCCGGGCCCCGGCAGCAGCGGCAGGCCGAGGCGGCTGCAGGCGGACCACTGCATTGCGAATTGCAAGAATCCACCGAGCAAAACCCCCCCCGCCAGCCACTCGCTGCGGCCACCGAACCCCTCCGTTGCGGTCACGGCCCCCGCCACGATGGCCAGGTTCAGGGCCACTGGCGTGGCCGCCGGCAGCAGGAAGCGTCCCCCCGTATTGAGCACCCCCTGTGCCATCGCCGCCAGGGAAATCAGGCCCAGGTAGGGGAACATGATACGCGTCAGGCGAACGGTCAGGGCGAGCTTGTCGGGGTCCTCCTCGAAGGGCGCCGCGACCAGACGCACCAGCGCCGGCGCCGCCAGCATGCCCGCCGCCACCAGCAGCGGCAGCACCAGCAGCGCCAGCGACATCATCGCGCCGACGAACTGGCGGGATCGGCGCTCGTCCCCTGCGGCCCGCAGCCCGGCGAGGACCGGCACCAAGGCCGCGTGCAGCGATCCCTCCGCCAGCAGGGCCCGGAACATGTTGGGGATTCGGAAGGCCACCATGAAGGCGTCGCTCACCATGCCGGCACCGAACAGGGCGGCCACCGCCTTGTCGCGCCCCCACCCCGACAGGCGGCTCAACACGGTAACCGCCGCCATCCCCCCGGTCGCTCTCACCAGCCGCTGTCGCGTCGACACGGCATGACTGTAGCACTGCGCGGCCGGGCTCCGAGAAAAATCGGGAGCAGCCATGACAGCGCCCCCTCGCTCCCAGGCCGCTCTCGTGCCCTGTGCTATAGTGATGCCCCGTCCACGCCGGGAGGAACTCGCATGAGTGTGAACAAGGTCATTCTGGTTGGCAACGTTGGCCGTGATGTGGAGCTTCGCCATACCCCGGCAGGAGCAGCGGTGGCGCGTTTCTCCCTGGCCACCAACGAAGTGTGGAAGGACAAGAACGGCCAGCGCCAGGAGCACACCGAGTGGCACAACATCGTCGCCTGGGGCAAGCTGGCGGAGTTCTGCGGCACCTACGTGTCCAAGGGGCGGCAGCTGTACGTCGAGGGCACCCTGCGCACCCGCACCTACGACGACGAGAAGGGGAATCGCCGTTACTTCACCGAGGTGCGCGCCAACGTCATCCAGCTCCTGGGCTCGCGACCCCAGGGGGTGGAACCGGGAACCCCCGCCGAGGGACCGGAGTACCCACCCGACAACGAGGACGACATCCCCTTCTAGGGGTACGGGTTGTGGCCCGCCCACCCGACTGTCGAGGGAGGGCCGGGCCTTCTCCCGCCCCGCGGTCGGGGCGGGCTAGCATGTGCCGGTGCCCCCGGGGATGGTCGACCCGGGTCGCGGAGGTTCGATGAGTGGTCCAGTGTGGCGATTCGAGCGCAACGAAACGGGTGCCTGTGATCTCTGCCTGAAGGTCACCACCGGCCTCTTCGTCGAGGGCGAGGTGGCCGACAACGAGCTGCGCACCGCCCGGCGCATCTGCCCCGCCTGCCTGCAGCTCGCTGGCCCGTTGGCGGTCCGTGGGGAAGTGGGGCAGCGCCGGCCGGGGCCGGCCTATGCCAGCCACTGACGGCCGCGCCGCGGCTCGCCCCGGGTTGACGGGTACGTGCACTCGCCCGCCCCCTGCCCGGCAACCCGGCGGGCTGACTCTTCTTCGCAGGGGCAGCGCCGGCCCGCCCGGCCGGCGCGGCATGTACTTTCGCATACTTTCGGTTGTCGGCGGCTATCTCCCCCTGATGCCTCGGAACAGGATGGCGGGGCTGAGTGGACTCGAACCACCGACACGCGGTTTAGGAAACCGCTGCTCTATCCTGACTGAGCTACAGCCCCCGTCGGCACCCATGCTAGGAAAAATGCTGGCGTTGCACAACCCCACATTGGGAGTCCCCCCATGAGGCGAGTACCCTCATCCCACCCCTTTCGGTTCTCCCACGGCGCCTGGAGCTCCCTGCCCGGGCAGGACCTGGGCGAGAAGGCCGTGCTCCGGCAGCTGATCGGCGGAGAATCGCTCAACTGGCGCCTGGACCTGGCTGCCGGGGCGCGCCTGGCATCGCCAGGCCTGAAGTGCGAGTGCATGCTCTCGGTGTGGACCGGCCGCGCCCAGTGCGGCCTGCTGGGCAACCAGGTCGACCTGCCCGCCGGCCACTTCGCCCTCGTCCCACCCAACGTTCCTTTCACCCTGCGGGCAACGGGCAATGAGAGTTGCGTCGTGGTGGGCACCCTCTGCCAACCAACCCCGCATCCGGTCCTCTTCGAGCCGCAGTAGAGGGCGATCTCGCCCGGAGCTTTCGGGGCCCCTGCGATGGCCAGTTAGCGCGTCGGCAGGACGAGAAAGTCGGTCGAGGGCGGGGCCTCGGCCTCACCGGCCGCCACGTCAATCACCTGGGAGCCGGGTGGCCCGCTCCACAGCCGGCCCTCGAGAGCGGCCAGGGCGCCCTCGTCGCCCGCCGCCAGCACCTCCACCCGCCCATCATGGAGGTTGCGAACCCAGCCGGCGAGTGCCAGCGCCTTCGCCTGACGCAACACGAAGTAGCGAAAGCCCACGCCCTGGACTCGTCCACTGACCAGATAGCGCACCGCTCTCACTATCCCTCCACGTCCTGAGCCATCTGCGGTTCGTCCGCGGACGCCACCTTCCAGGGCCCGTCGAGCGCCAGCACGCCTCCGTGCGCAGGTCGAGAACCTCCTCTGCCTCGAACCGAGCCCGCGCTGGACCGGGGCATCATCGGAAACCCTCCCGGCCCACCAGCGGCACGAACCCCGCCGGGCCGTGCCGCGACTGGGCAAACTCATCTCCGTGCCGGACGATCCGCACCAGCTCCTGTCGCCTGAGATCCCCCACCGGCACCACCAGCCTGCCGCCCTCGGCGAGTTGCTCCCTGAGCACCCCGGGCACCGCCGGAGCGGCGGCGGAGACGATGATGACGTCGAACGGGGCTCGCGCCCGCCACCCCAGGGAGCCATCCATGACCTGCACCGTGACGTTGCGCAACCCCAGCTCGGCCAACCTGGTACGTGCACCCTCGGCGAGCCGGGGGAGGCGCTCCACGGTGAACACGAAGCGCGCCAGATGGGCCAGTACCGCCGCCTGGTAGCCGGACCCGGTGCCGATCTCCAGCACCCGGTCGGACCCCTTGACCGCCGCCAGCTCGGTGATCCGCGCCACCACCGAGGGCTGGGAGATGGTCTGCCCGTCGCCGATCTCCAGGGCGAAGTCCTCGTAGGCGTGGTGGGCCAGGTGGCCGGGCACGAACAGCTCCCGCGGCAGCGCCGCCATGGCCTTGAGCACCCCCTCGTCGGCAATCCCGGCCTGCCGCAGGCGCTGCACCATGAGGGCGCGCCGGGCGGGTACCGAGCCAGCTTTCACTCCTGCTCCAGCCGCCACGCCTCCGCCTCGCGGGCCAGGCGCGCCAGCAAGGTGTGCTCGGTCATGTCCAGCTGCAGCGGGGTGATGGAGATATACCCCGCGTGTACCTCGTTGAAATCGGTGCCGGGGATGGGCTCCCACACCGGGTCCCCGCCGCCGATCCAGTAGCACGGGCGGCCGCGGGGGTCCAGCTGCTCCACCACCGCCTCGGTGTACCGGCGCTGGCCAGTACGGGTGAAGCGCACGCCGCGGGGCTGCCCCGGCGGCACGTTGACGTTGAGCAGGGTGCCGGGAGGCAGCCCACGCTCCAGCACCCGCTGGGTCAGAACCCGGGCCAGGCGGGCGGCGTGAACGAAGGTGAACCCTTCCCCCAGGACCTGGGACACGGCAATCGCCGGCACCCCCAGGATCACCGCCTCGAAGGCCGCCGCCACCGTGCCCGAATAGTGCACGTCGTCGCCCATGTTGGCACCGAAGTTGATCCCCGACACCACCAGATCGGGCGTCCGCCCCTCCAGCACCCGACCGATACCCAGGGTGACCGCGTCGGTGGGGGTACCGTCCACAACGAAGCGACGCTCGGCCAGCTTCTTCAGGCGCAGCGGCCGGGACAGCGTCAGGGAGTGGGAGGCCGCCGAGTTCTCCCGGTCCGGCGCCACCACCCACACCTCGCCGATCCCCTCCAGGGCATCCACCAGCACGTGGATTCCCTCGGAGTGGTAGCCGTCATCGTTGGAGACCAGCAGCAGTGGTCGGGCCACCGGCGGATTATAGACGGGCGTGGGGTAGCATGGCGTGTCGGTGGTGGGATCGAACCTCGGACGTCCCCTGCGGGTGGCTTTCGACGGCAGGCCGCTGTTGCCGCCCCACACCGGCGTGTACCGCTACACCGCCGGGCTGCTGGCAGGCCTCGAGGAGGTTGCCAGCGAAGCGCTGCAGCTCACCGTGCTCCGCCCTCCCCGGGCGATGGCCACCTCTCGCTGGGTGCTGCTGGACATGCAGCGGGTGACCGGCCGGGGGTTCGACGTCGTTCACTTTCCTTTCTATTACCCTCCCCTCGTCCCCCGCTGCCCGGTCACGGTCACCGTCCACGACACCCTCGTGCTGGAGCACCCCGATTGGTTCCCCCGGGCCTGGGGGGGACTCATGCGTCTGTTGATCGCTCGGGGGGCGCGCCGGGCGGCCGCCGTCGTCACCCCCTCGCGGCACGTCGCCACCTCCGTCGAAAGGCTCTGCGGGGTGGCAGCCGAGCGCCTGCGAGTTATCCCACACGGCGTCGATGCGAGAACCTGGTTCCCGCCCCCCCCGGCGGCCATCGCCGCCCTCCGCCGGCAACTCGACCTGCCCCGGCGGTGGATCGTGCAGCTGGGCGCGGTGGAACCCCGGCGCGGCGTCGATCTCCTGCTGCGGGCGGCGCAAACCCTGCGCCTGCAGGAGGGGGAGCTGGAGGTGGTGCTGGTGGGCGGGGTGCGCAGGCCGATCCCCGAACTCCGCCCCCCGCCCCCGGGGGTGCGGGTGATTCCCTGGCTCGACGATCCCCTCCTGCCGCCGCTGCTGGCCGGGGCGGCGGCGGTGGTGGCCCCCTCCCGCGGCGAGGGGTTCGACCTCCCGGTGCTGGAGGCGCTGGCCTGCGGCGCCGCCGTGGTGGCCTCGGACATCCCCGTCCACCGGGAGCACTTCGCCGGCGCCGTGGAGCTGTTTCCCTCGGGCGACGCCGGGGCGCTGGCCGCCGCGCTCTCGCGCCTGCTCGTCGACCCCGCGCGCGGCAACTCGTTGCGGGCGGCCGCCGTCGCCCACGCCCGCCGCTTCACCTGGAGCGAGTGCGCCCGGGCCCACCTCGCCCTGTGGCGCGAGGTCGTCCAGCGGTCAGCCTGACGGGCGCGCCGCCGACGCTCATCGCGCGGTGCCTGTCTGCCGGGTGGTGTCTTCCCTGGACGGCGCCCCGGCGCGCCCGCAAGCCCCGCGGCGATCCATCACCCCGGGGCGGAGGCGCCTTCGCCCCGACGCCTGGATGCCGGCAAGACTGTTATGATAAACGTTGAGTGGAAAGGGCAACGCAGATGCGAGAGCTGGACCGGATAACCCTGGACCCCCTGACCATGGGGGGCAGGCCGTGCATCCGCGGGTTGCGGGTCACGGTGGGCACCGTCGTCGGGCTCCTCGCCAGCGGGCGCACGACGGCGGAGATCCTGGCTGCGTATCCCTACCTCGAGCCCGAGGACATCGCCCAGGCGTTGGCCTACGCCGCCTGGCGTTCCCAGGAAATTGAGATCCACCTGCGCGCCTCGTGAAGATCCTCATCGACATGAATCTCTCCCCGAGGTGGGTAGAGGCCCTGAAACATCAGGGTTTTGCTGCGGTGCACTGGGCTACCGTGGGGGATCCCCGGGCGCCCGACCCGATGCTCTTGCCGTGGGCGAAGGTCAACGGTGCGGTGCTCCTCGCCCATGACCTGGATTTCGGGGCGATCCTCGCCGCCACTGGCGGTGCCGGCCCCAGCGTCGTGCAGCTCCGCGCCCAGGACCTCCTCGCTGAGGAGCTCGTGTCCGTGGTAGTTGCGGCCCTGCGTGAGTTGGAGTCTCACCTGGATGCCGGGGCCCTGGTGGTCATCGACGCGCAGTCGCGGCGCGTGCGGCTGCTCCCCCTCTGCGAACCGGCCTGAATCCCGCGAGCTTCCGCTACCACCGGAGTTCCCCCGGTCAGTTCCACGCACAGCAGCACCCGGGGCGGAGGCTGCGGTCCGCCCCGGGGCGTGGATGCCGAAAGCCGCGTTACGAGCGCGGGTGGGTGATCTGCGCCTGGGCTGCCGCCAGGCGGGCGATGGGCACCCGGAAGGGGGAGCAGGACACGTAGTCCATCCCCACCATGTGGCAGAACTCCACCGAGGAGGGATCGCCGCCGTGCTCGCCGCAAATTCCCACCTTGAGGTTGGGGCGGGTGGCGCGGCCGCGCTGGATGCCCATGTCCACCAACTGCCCCACGCCCTCCCGATCCAGCACCTGGAAGGGATCGGCGGGCAGCAGCTTGCCCTCCACGTAGTCGGGCACGAAGGCACCGATGTCGTCCCGGGAGAAGCCGAAGGTCATCTGGGTCAAATCGTTGGTGCCGTAGGAGAAGAACTCGGCGGTGCGGGCGATCTTGTCGGCGGTCAGGGCGGCCCGCGGGATCTCGATCATGGTGCCGTACATGTGGGGGATCTCGGCGAGGCCGTACTTGGCGCACACCTCCCCGTAGACGCGCTGGGCGATGGCCTTCTGGTGGTCCAGCTCGCTCACCTGTCCCACCACCGGGATCATGATCTCGGGGAAGACCCGCTTGCCCTCGGCCAAAAGCTCGGCCGCCGCCTCGAAGATGGCGCGGAACTGCATCTCCGAAATCTCGGGGTAGGTGACCCCCAGCCGCACGCCGCGGTGCCCCATCATGGGGTTGGACTCGTGCAGGTCATCGGCCCGCTTGGCCAGCTGCTCCACGGTGATGCCCACCGCCTGGGCGAGTTTCTCCCGCTCCTCGCGGCTCTGCGGCACGAACTCGTGCAGCGGGGGATCGAGGGTGCGGATGGTCACCGGCAGCCCGTCCATGACCGCCAGAGTGGCCTTGATGTCCCGCTTGACGTAGGGGAACAACTCGTCGAGGGCGGCGCGCCGCTCGGCCTCGCTGCGCGCCACGATCATCTTGCGCAGCAGGAACAGCGGCTCCTCCGAGCCCTTGCCGTAGAACATGTGCTCGGTGCGGAAGAGGCCGATCCCCTCGGCGCCGAACTCGATGGCCTTGGCGGCGTCCTCGGGGGTGTCGGCGTTGGTACGCACCTTCATCACCCGGATGCGGTCGGCGATCTCCATGAAGTGCTTGAAGCGCGGGTTCTCGGTGGCGTCCACCATGGGCAGGGCGCCCTCGTAGACTAGCCCGCGGGTGCCGTTCAAGGTGAGCACGTCCCCTTCCCGCAGGACCTTGTCCCCGACGTGGATGGTCTTGGCGTGGACGTCGATCTCCAGGGCGCCGGCGCCGACGATGCAGCACTTGCCCCACCCCCGCGCCACCAGGGCGGCGTGGGAGGTCATGCCGCCCCGGCCGGTGAGGATCCCCACCGCGGCGCGCATCCCCTCGACGTCTTCGGGGTTGGTCTCCTCCCGCACCAGGAGGACCTTCTTCCCCTCCCTGGTCCAGGCCACGGCGTCGGCGGCGGTGAAGACGATCTGGCCCACCGCCCCGCCCGGGCCGGCGGGCAGACCCTTGGCCAGGGGGGTGGCGGTCTTCTCGGCGGCGGGGTCCACCAGCGGGTGCAGCAGCTCATCCAGCTGCGCGGGCTTCACCCGCATCACCGCGGTGCGCTCGTCGATGAGGCCCTCCTCCAGCATGTCCATGGCCATGTTGAGGGCGGCCGTCCCGGTGCGCTTGCCCACCCGCGTCTGGAGCATCCACAGGCGCCCCTCCTGGATGGTGAACTCGATGTCCTGCATGTCCTTGTAGTGCTGCTCCAGGGTGTCGCGGATGCCCTTGAGCTGGGCGTACACCTCGGGCATGGCCGCCTCCAGGGAGGGGAGGTGGCGGTTCTGGTCGTTCTTGGTGGCCTCGTTGAGGGGGTTGGGGGTGCGAATGCCGGCCACCACGTCCTCCCCCTGGGCGTTGGGCAGCCACTCGCCGTAGAAGGTGTTCTCCCCGGTGGCCGGGTTGCGGGTGAAGGCGACGCCAGTGGCGGAGGTGTCCCCCATGTTGCCGAACACCATCGCCTGCACGTTGACCGCCGTGCCCCACTCGTCGGGGATCCCCTCGATGCGCCGGTAGGACACCGCCCGCTTGCCGTTCCAGGAGGCGAACACCGCGCCGATGCCCCCCCACAGCTGCTCCATGGGGTCGTCGGGGAAGGGCTTGCCGAGGACCTCCTGGACCTTGGCCTTGAAGCGTTGCACCAGTTCCTTGAGCTCCTCGGCGGGGATGTCGGCATCGCTGGCGTACCCCCTGGTCCTTTTCACCTCCTCCAGCATGCGGTCGAGCTGTTGCCGGATCCCCATCCCCTCGGCGGGCTCCACCCCGGCGGCCTTCTCCATGACCACGTCGGAGTACATCATGATCAGCCGCCGGTAGGCGTCGTAGACGAAGCGCTCGTTGCCGGTCTTCCTCACCAGGCCCGGGATCGTCGCCGAGCACAGCCCGACGTTGAGCACCGTCTCCATCATGCCGGGCATGGAGCTGCGCGCCCCGGAACGCACCGACACCAAAAGCGGGTTGTCGGGGTCGCCGAAGGCGGCGCCCATCACCTCCTCCACCTTGCGCAGGGCGGCCGCCACCTCCGCCTTCAGCCCCTCGGGGTAGCTGCGCCCGGCCTCGTAGTAGTGGGTGCACACCTCGGTGGTGATGGTGAACCCGGCCGGCACCGGGATACCCAGGTTGGCCATTTCGGCCAGGTTGGCCCCCTTGCCCCCCAGCAGGTTCTTCATGTCCGCCCGGCCATCGGCCGCGCCACCGCCAAAGAAGTAGACCATCTTGTCGCCCATGCGTCCTCCCGAACCGCCGCGTTGCCCGGGGCTTTCCCCGGGGTGTCGTGTCGTCTACGCCGTCGCCCCGCCCAGCCGGGACAGATCCGCCAGGCGGAGGAACACCCCTTCGAGGCGCGCCAGCAGGCCCAGGCGGGCCTGCCGCAGCGCCGGATCTTCACACATGACCATCACGTCCACGAAAAAGCGATCCAGCGGGGCGGCCAGGGCGGCCAGCGCCCGCAGCCCGGCGGCGTGGTCCCCGGCCCCCAGCGCGCCCTCCACCTCCGCCGCCACACCCTCCAGCGC
>JABRVY010000364.1:0-5090 GCA_039961755.1 Acidobacteriota bacterium
CGCCCCGCTCCCTACGCCCTGGCCCGCCTGCAGCGGGTGGCCCGGGGGGGGGGCAACATCTTCGCCGAGCTCCTGGACACCGTGTGCTCCTGCTCCCTGGGCCAGATCTCCCACGCCCTCTTCGAGGTGGGGGGCCAGTACCGCCGCAGCATGTAGGCGTGGAGGGTGGGTTGGGACTGTGGGAGAATATGGGAGCCATGACTCCCGACCTCGCGCCGCTGCTCGATTACCTGGATAAGAGGTTCAACGCGATCAACCAGGACATGGCGGACCTGAAAGAATCTGTGTCCTCCCTTCAACGTAGTGTCGATGGGTTCGCCCGGCGCGCCGACGCGTACTTCCAAGAAATGGTCGTGCTCACCCACCGGGTCGAGCGCCACGAGCGCTGGCTCTAGGAGATCGCCCGGCACCTGGGTTTGCGCCTCGAACTCTGAGGCGTGCGACAGTGAGTTAGTTCTGTCCGCTCTACCCCGCTTCCACCCTCGCATCCCAGCAATTGGAATACGGGTGCCAGCACGCGGCCAAACTACGGCGACAGTGCTTCGGGTGCAGTACGGCTCGCCCGTACTGGGCGAGACATTCTACGGGCCTACCCCCCCTGCACCGCCTCCCGGGTCATGGCGATGAACACCTCCTGGGCGGGGCGCGCCGGCTCCCCCGGCTGCGGCCGGCGCCGCCGGTAGGTGCCGTCGGGCTGCAGATCCCAGGCGGAGGCGTTGTCCTGGTCGTAGACGTCGAGGATCTGGCGGAGTTCTTCTCGCAGCGCCGGATCGGCAATCGGGGCGATGGTCTCCACCCGGCCATCGAGGTTGCGCTTCATCCAGTCGGCGGAGCCGATGAACACCTCCGGAGTGCCGCCGTTCTCGAACCAGTAGATGCGCCCGTGTTCGAGGAAGCGACCCACCACGCTGTACACCCGGATGTTCTCGGACAGCCCCGGCACCCCCGGGCGCAGGCAGCACAGGCCGCGCACGTTGAGGGTGATGGGCACCCCTGCCTGGGAGGCGCGGTACAGCTCGCGGATCATCGCCGGATCCTGTAGCTGGTTCATCTTGGCCCGGATGCCGCTCGGCCGACCCTCGCGAGCGTTGTCTATCTCTCTTTGAATCAGTTCTTTAAATCGCTCGCGCATGTTGGCTGGAGCGACCAGAAGGTGGGAGTAGCCGGGGCAAGGGGTGGCGGAGGTGAGCTCGTTGAACACCGCCGCCACCTCGGCGGCCAGAATCTCGTTGCAGGACAGCATGCCCAGATCCTCGTAGGCCCTGGCGGTCCCGGTGTGGTAGTTGCCGGTGCCCAGGTGCACGTAGCGCACCAGCTCTCCCTCCCCCTCCTCCCGCACCACCATGGCCAGCTTGACGTGGGTCTTGAGCTTCTCCACCCCGTAGGAGACGTGCACCCCCTCCTGCTCAAGCAGGCGCCCCCAGGCGATGTTGGGCGCCTCGTCAAAGCGGGCGGTGATCTCCACCAGCACCGCCACCTGCTTGCCGCGCCGCACCGCCTCCAGCAGCGCCCGGACGATGGGCGAGTCGCTGGAGGTGCGATAGATGGTCAGCTTGATGGCCAGTACCTGGGGGTCGGCGGCGGCGCACTCCAGGAAACGCAGCACCGAGGTATCGAAGGAGTGATAGGGGTGATGGAGGAGGATGTCGCCGCGGCGAATCTCGGCGAAAAACTCGGCGGGGTCCCCCTCCTCCAGGCCCTCCAGCCGCGGCGGCGTGACCGGCCGGTGGGGAGAAAAGCGCAGCTCCTGCCGCCCCTCCACCGGCAGGTTCATGAGGTCCGACAACCCCATCAGGGCATCGCTCTGGTACAGGTCTTCGGGCTCCGCCTTCACCTGCTCCGCCAGCCAGCGCTGCAGCTCGGCCGGCATGTCCGCCGACACCTGCAGGCGCACCACCCCTGCGAAGCGGCGGGCTTTCAGTTCATCCGTGACCTGGCGAATGATGCTGCCTGGGAGCATCGCTTCGGCGTCATCGACGGCGCGAGTCACCTCGTCCTCCGCCTCCACCCCGCGGGTGAGGCGGAAGTAGTGCACCCCGGTCACCCGCTCTCGCGGAAACAGTTCCCCCAAATTGGCGGCGATGACCTGCTCCAGGGGCACCACGCCGCCCCCCGCCAGGCGCACCCAACGGCTGCGGTTGGCCGGCACCTTGATGCGCACGAAGCGCTTGCGTTTCTTCTCGGCGAGCGTCACGGCGAGGTTGAGGCCCAGCCCCGAGATGAAGGGGAAAGGGTGTTCGGCGTCCACCGCCAGCGGCGTGAGCACGGGCAGGACGGCACGGCGGAAGAACTGGGTGATCTCGGCCCGTGCCGACTCGGAGAGGTCGGCGACATCCAGGATCGGCAGGCCGGCGGCGGCCAGCCCCGGGCGCAGCTCGGTGCGCACCAGCGCCGACAGCTCCCGCGCCTGGGCAAGGATTTCCTCCCGGCATGCCGCCAGCTCCTGGGCCGGCAACAAGCCATCTAAAGAGCGCTTGACGGCTCCTCGCTGGATCTGTCGCTTCAGACCGCCAATACGCTTCATGAAGAACTCGTCGTGCAGCATGCCCAGAATGCCGGCGAACTTCACCCGCTCCAGCAGCGGTACCTCGCCATCCTGGGCCAGCTCCAGCACCCGGCGGGCGAAGGCGAGCCACGACAGTTCCCGATTGATGAAGGCCTCGGGGGAGCTGGGGGTGATGGGCGAGGGGGTGGACCCGGACATGCCTGACGTTCCCTTCTGTGGCCGCGCCGGGCGTCGCTGTCCAGCACTTGATGGCATGGGACACTCCCCCCCTACGCGGCCTGCCAGCCGTTTCCTCCGGGCGAGCCTAGAATAGCAAGGGGAGCCATGCCCGCCAAGGACTCCACCGTCACCGCACACCCCGCGGGGTGCGCCCTGCGCACCTTCGAGATGGTTCGACGGGGCTCGCCTGCCGCCCTCGCCCGGGCGCTGCCGGCCGGCCTCACCCTGGACTGGCGACCTCGCCGCCTCGTGGAGCGGACATACCTGGACAGCCACGACTGGCGCCTGTGGGGGGCAGGGGCGACCCTGGTCGTGGAGGCCGTCGGGGGGACGCAGACGGTGATCTGGCGCCCGGCCAGGGGCGGGGCCGTCATGGTCGACGGCGCTCCGACGCCCCGCCTCGCCGCCGATCTCCCCGAGGGGACCGTCCGCCGGGAGGTGCAACCCCTGCTGGGCGAACGCGCGCTCCTGCCCCTGGCAGCCCTGCGGGTGCAGCAGCGCCCCGGGACCGTGCGGGACGAACGCGGCAAGATCGTCGCCCGCCTGGGGTGGGAGCGGAGCACCCCCCTCGACCGCACCGGCGAGGCGGCCGGGCCCGCCCGGACCGCCCTGCTGGTCGAGGGGGTGCGGGGGTACGAGGGCAGCTGGCGGGCCATTCAGGTCGCCTGGGAGCGCCTGCCGTTCCTGAAGGGAGCCGAGCAGGACGAGCTGGCCCTGGCGGCGGCGGCCCGCGGGCGCACGCCCGGGGATTGCAGCTCCCGCATCCAGGTGCCGTTGACCGACGACACCCCCGCCGCCGAGGCGACCCGCCTCATCCTCCGCCACCTGCTCGAGACGGCCTCCGCCAACCTCCTCGGTGCCATCGACGACGTCGACCCGGAGTTCCTGCACGACTTGCGGGTGGCGGTGCGCCGGGCCCGCTCGGCGCTGGGGCAGCTGGCCGGCTCCTTGGACCCCGCCCGCTTCGCCCGCCTGCGGGAGGAGCTGCGCTGGCTGGGCGGGGTGACCGGGCCGTGCCGCGACCTGGACGTCTTCCTCATGGATCTGGAGGGGTACGGTGACGAGCTGGGCGAGCCCGCGCGCACCCACCTCGCCCCCCTGCTCGACCACCTTCGCCGCCAGCGGCAGCGGCAGCACCGGGAGCTCGAGGCAGCGTTGACCTCTCCTCGCCTGCGCCGCCTGCTGGCCACCTGGCGCCGGGTCACCGAGCCGCCGCGACGCCCGCCCGCCACCCCCGAGGGGCAGCAGCCCGCCCGGGAGTACGGCGCGGCGCGGGTGCAGCGGGCCTACCGGCGGCTGCGCCGCCATGCCCGCCAGCTCGGCCCCCAGGCCCCGGCCGAGGGGCTCCACCAGCTCCGGATTGACGCCAAGAAGTTACGCTACCTGTTGGAGTTCTTCGCGCCGCTGCTGGGCCGGCCGGCGGCCACCCTGATCCGCCAGCTGAAGGAGCTGCAGGACGCCCTGGGTACCTTCAACGATCTGGCGGTGCAGCAGCGCAAGCTGGCCGACCTCCTGGGTGAGGTGCTGGCCAGCGGCGGCGCCGACGCCGCCGCGGCGCTGGCGGCGGGGCGGCTGGCGGCGCTTTTGGAGGCACGAGGGGAGGCGCAGCGGGCGGCGGTCTGGCAGCGGCTGGACACCTTCTTCGCCCCCGAGGTGCGCGCCGAGGTGGCTGCCCTCGGGGCTGGCGGGGGAACCTGAGGTGAGAGTCATCGCCGTGTGGTCCATCAAGGGCGGGGTGGGCAAGACCACCACCGCCGTCGCCCTGGCCACCCTGGCGGCCCGGGAGGGACTGCGCACCCTGGCGTGGGACCTCGACCCCCAGGGCGCCCTCAGCCACTGGTTCCGGGTGACGCCGCGCGGTCGACGGGCACCGCGCCGGCTCGTGCAGAAGGGCACACCCCTCGCCGAGCTGGTGCGGGGCAGCGACCTGCCCAACCTGGACATCCTCCCCGCCGACCTCTCCCACCGCGCTCTGGATGCCGCACTGGCCCGCCGGCGTCGCCCGGCCGCTCGCCTGGCCCTCAAGCTGGCGCCGCTTGAGGAGGTGTACGACTGGGTGTTCCTGGACTGCGCCCCCAGCGTCACTCTGGTTTCCGAGGCGGTGCTGGCCGCCGCCACCGCCGTCCTGGCGCCGGTGGTGCCCTCGTCGCTGTCCCTGCGCACCCTCGAGCAGATGCGTCGGTTCGCCGCCGAGGCGGGGGCCGCCAAGGTCCCCCTGCTCCCCTTCCTGGCCATGGTGGACCGGCGACGCCGCCTGCATCGGGACAACGCCCTGGCGCTCCAGGCCACCGGGGAGTTCCTCGCCGCCGTCATCCCCTCGAGTTCAGCGGTGGAGCGGGCGGCGGAAACCCTCACCCCCGTGCCC
>JABRVY010000365.1:0-18104 GCA_039961755.1 Acidobacteriota bacterium
GCGGCCGCCTCCTCGCCCTCGGGGCGCTCGGGGGGCGGCAGCAGGGCACGGCGGGACAGCTTGACCCGGTCGTTGGCGTCGATGCCGATGATCTTCACCTTGACCACGTCCCCCAGCTTGACCACCTCGGACATCTCCCGGGTGCGCTCCCAGGCCCACTCGGAGACGTGCAGCAGCCCGTCGAGGTTGGGAAGGATCTCCACGAAGGCGCCGTAGGCCTCGATGCGCCGGACGGTGCCGTCGAAGATCTCCCCCACCTGCGGCTTGCGGGTGAGCCCCTCGATGATCTGGATCGCCTTCTGGGCGGCGGCGCCGTCGGGGGTGGCGATCTCCACCCGGCCGTCGTCCTCGATGTTGATGCGCGCCCCGGTCTGCTCCTGGATGGCCCGGATGGTCTTGCCGCCGGGTCCGATGACGTCGCGGATCTTGTCGGGGTGGATGTGGACAGTGACGATGCGGGGGGCGTAGACCGAGATGTCGTCGCGGGGGGCGGCGATGGCCTGCGCCATCGAGTCGAGGATGTGCACCCGCCCCCGGCGGGCCTGCTCCAGGGCCCGCTCCATCACCTCGCGGGGCAGCCCCGAAATCTTGATGTCCATCTGCAGCGCCGTCACCCCCTCACGGGTGCCCGCCACCTTGAAGTCCATCTCGCCGTAGTGGTCCTCCTGGCCGGCGATGTCGGAGAGCACTGCGAAGGTCTGCCCGTCCGACACCAGCCCCATGGCGATCCCTGCCACCGGGGCGGCGATGGGCACCCCGGCGTCCATCAGGGCGAGAGTGCCGCCGCACACCGTGGCCATGGAGGAGGAGCCGTTGGACTCCAGGATCTCCGAGACGATCCGCAGGGTGTACGGGAACTGCTTGGGATCCGGGAGGACAGGCGTCAGGGCGCGGCGTGCCAGCACGCCGTGCCCGATCTCGCGGCGGCCGGGGGAGCGCAGGAAACGCACCTCGCCCACCGAAAAGGGCGGGAAGTTGTAGTGCAGCAGGAAGCGCTGCTCGGTGTCCCCCTCCAGCGCCTCGATCATCTGGGCGTCCTCGGAGGTGCCCAGGGTGCAGGTGACCAGCGCCTGGGTCTCGCCCCGGGTGAACAGCGCCGACCCGTGGGTGCGGGGCAGCAGCCCCACCTCGCAGGAGATGGGGCGGATCTCGTCGAAGGCGCGTCCGTCCAGACGCTCGCCGCGCTCCAGGATGGCGGTGCGGAACTGGCTCTTCACCATGTCGTGGAGAATCGCCTTGACCCACGGCTCTCGCTCCGCCCGCTCGTCGTCGGGCAGGGCGGCGATGGCGTCGGCCTCCACCTGGTCGATGGCGGCGTACTGGGCCAGCTTGCCGCGGGTGCGTAGCGCCTCATCCAGCGGCCCGGACCAGCGCGCGCGGATGCTCTCGGCAAACTCCGCCGGCCACGGCGGCTCGGCGGGGGCCACCGACTGCTTGGGTTTGCCGGCGCGCGCCTGCAGTCGCCGGATGGCCTCGATGATGCGCTTGATCTCCCGGTGCGCCAGATCGATGGCGTCCAGGATCACCGCCTCGCTCACCCCCCGCGCGCCGGCCTCCACCATGACCACGGCGTCGGCGGAGCCCGCCACCACGATCTCCAGGGTGGCCACCTCGCGCTGCTTGTGGGTGGGATTGACCACCAGCTCGCCGTCCACCTGGCCGATGCGCACGGCGCCAATGGGGTTGTCGAAGGCGCAGTCGGAGAGGGTCAGGGCGGCGGAGGCGCCGTTGATGGCCAGCACATCTGGATCGTTGATGCCGTCAGCGGAGAACACCGTGCCGATGAGCTGGGTTTCCAGCGTGTACCCCTTGGGGAAGAGGGGCCGCAGCGGGCGATCGATCAGCCGGCAGGTGAGGATCTCCTTCTCGGTGGGGCGGCCCTCGCGCTTGAACCAGCCGCCCGGGATGCGGCCACCCGCCGAGGCGTACTCGCGATAGTCCACGGTCAAGGGGAGAAAATCGATCCCCTCGCGGGAGGACTTCTGGAAGCAGGCGGTGACCAGGACGAGAGTCTCCCCGAAACGGACCAAGCAGGCCCCATCGGCCTGCTTGGCGAGCTTTCCCGTTTCAAGCTGGAGGGATCTCCCTTGCAGCTCGACAGATTCTGTGACGACCATTGGACTCCTCGTGACCGGTTCTGTCGGCCAAAACCGGGGGGGCTAGCGGCGCAGGCCGAGACGCTCGATGAGGGCGCGGTAACGGCTGACGTCCTTCCGCCGCAGGTACTCCAAGAGCCGCCGGCGCTGGCCGACCATCATCAGGAGGCCACGGCGGGAGTGGTGGTCCTTGCTGTGGACCTTGAAGTGCTCGGTCAAGTAGGCGATGCGCCTGGTCAGGAGCGCCACCTGCACCTCGGGTGACCCGGTGTCGTGGTCATGCCGCCGGTATTCGGCGATTACCTTGTCCTTAGCTTCCTGGTACTCACGTTCAGTCATCTCGTCATCACTCCAGCGTCCTCCCGGTGGCGTGAGGAGGATGCGTAGGGTATCACGGGTTGGACCCGGCTTCAAGGTGGGCCCCGAGCACGGCTCGAGGCGCCAGGTTCAGGGTACGGGCGCGGGGGAGATAGGCCAGGGCGACGCCAATGCCAACCAGCCCCCCGTCGCGGTCACGGACCACCACCTCCTTGCCACTCACGAAGTCCCCCTCGGCCTCGCGCACGACGACGTCCTGGCCGTGGCGAAAGTGGCTGGCCGCCACCGGATTGAGCACCACGGTGGGAAACGGCAGCGCCACGTCGGCCAGGGGAACGAACGCCTCCTCCGGGATGTCCCGCGGGCGGTTGGCCAGCACCTCGGCGGCCACCGCCCGGGACACCTGCCACGGGCCGATGCGCAGTCGTCGCAGGGTCGCCAGGTGACCGCCGCAGCCCAACGTCTGACCGATGTCGTGGGCCAGCGAACGCAGGTAGGTACCGGAGGAGCAGGTAACTTCGAAGGCGATGTGCTCCGCGTCCCGCCTTTGCAGGGTCACCTCGTGGATGGTCACCCGCTTGGGCTGGAGGGGGACTTCTTCCCCGGCACGAGCCAGTTCGTAGAACTTCTTCCCCCCCGTCTTCTTGGCGGAGTAGGGCGGGGGCAGCTGATCCACCTCGCCGCGGAACCGGGCGGCCAGGGCGGCGAGGGTGCCCTCATCCAAGGGCGGCACCGCCGCTGGCTCACCCACGGGTTCCCCCTCGACATCGTAGGTGGTGGTCGCCCAGCCCAGGCGGATGTCGCCGCTGTAGGTCTTGGGCCAGGACAGCAGATAGTGTTGCAACCGGGTGGCGCGCCCCACGCAGAGGACGAGCAAGCCAGTGGCTGCTGGATCCAGGGTACCGGTGTGGCCGATGCGGCGCTCCTTCAAGGCGCGCCGCGCCGCCTCCACAACGTCATGGGAGGTGGGACCGGCGGGCTTGTCCACCAGGAGGAGACCGTGACGTGAGGCGCTCATGGCTTCTCCAGCAAGGGAGCGAGGGTGTCGAGCAGGGCCTGGCGCGCCTGCCGAAAGGGGAGGAGGATGGTGCAACCGGCGGCGTTGCGGTGGCCGCCTCCGCCGAATCGGGCCGCCACGCCCTGCACGTCCACCGTCCCCCGGGAGCGCAGGGAAACCCGCGTGGTCTGCGGCGCGAACGCCTTGAACAGCACCGCCACCTCCACCCCGGCCATGGTCCGGGGGATATTGATCAGGTTCTCGGTGTCCTCGGGCCTGGCACCGGCGCGGGCCAGCATACCAAGGTCGCAGGTCACCACGGCCAGACGCCCGGCGGCGTGCAGCTCGAGGCTGCCCACCACCTCGGCGGTGAGGCGCACGATACGAGGAGGAGTCTGATTCCACAGGGCATCGGCGATCTGGTGCGGCACCGCCCCGGCAGCGACCAGCCGGCGAGCCGCCTCGAAGGCGCGCGGGGTGGCGTTGGAGTAGCGAAAGTCGCCCGTGTCGGTCACCAGGGCGGTGTACAGGCAGGTGGCCATGGTGGCCGACACCGGCACCTCCGCCACATCGGCCATGCGCAGCACCATCTCGCCCACCGCCGGCGCCTCCTCGTCGAGGTAGTTGAGAACCCCGTAGCGCTCGTTCTCCAGGTGATGGTCGATGTTGAGGATGGGCAGGCGCTGGAGCCCCTCGAGCCCCGGCCGGTTGATGCCCGGACACTCCAGCACGACGGCGAGATCGAACCCCTCGACCACCTCGGGAGGCAGCGAGGAGGCCAGTTGGATGGCGTCCACCCCGGGAAGAAAGGACAGGGAGGCCGGGTAGGGATCCCGCTGCACGATGCGGCCAGTAATGCCGAGGGCGTTCGCCAGTTCCCGCACCGCCAGCGCCGAGCCCAGGGAGTCGCCGTCCGGGGAGGCGTGCGAGGTGATCAGGATGCGCCTGGCCTGGCGCAGACAGGCCACGGCGCGGGCGGCGTCGCGGGTGACCTCACTCATTCCCGCCTCCGCCATCTTCCCCGCCGCTCTCCCCTTCGCCCGGGTGCAGCGCCGCCAGCAGCCGATCCATGCGGTCGGCGCGCTCGTAGCCGCGGTCGCGCTCGAACAGCAGCTCGGGGGCGTTGTGGATCTTCAGCCGCCGGCCCACCTCCCGCCGCAGGTACTGGCGGGCCTGGGCCAGGCCGTCGGCGGCCTGGCGCTCCCGCTCCCCCTCACCGATCACCGAGAAGTACGCCCGCGCGAGCTTCAGGTCGCGGGACAGCTCCACCTCCGAAATCACCACCCCGGCCAGCCGCGGATCCTTGACCTCGGTGAGCAGCAGCTCGGACAGCACCTCGCGGATGGCGTGGGTGAGGCGAGCGCGCCGCAGGGCGGGATCACGCATGCGCGTCGCCCTCCTTCGGCCCGGCTGCCGGCGCCGGGGGAGAAAACACGTGTTTAAGAGCAAAGCGCACCGTCATCATCGCACCTGCACCACGTTGATGCGCTCCTCCAGCACCACCCCAGGGAAGCTGGAGTGCACGACGTCGAGGGCACGCGCCACGGTGGCACGGGCCGCCTCGGCGTCGCTGGCCAGGGAGGAGAGCGCCAGCCCCGCCCGCTGGTGGAGATCCTGAAAGTCGCTTTCCAACACCAGCACCGTGCAGCGGCTGCGCAGGCGATCGATGAGCGAGCGAATATCGTGCCGCTTCTCCTTGAGCGAGCGCGCCCCCGGGAGGTGCAGCTGCACCTCCCCCAGCGCCACGAACAGGGCCGCCGGCTCGCTCATGCCCATTCCCGGGGAGCAATCACGCCAACCGCCGCGGTGGCAGGAGTCGGGCTGACCACGGGTGAACGTCGCTGCGTCATGCTTCCCTGGCCAGCTCGCGGGCCACCTCGACGACGCGGTAGGCCTCGATCACGTCCCCGACCTTGATGTCCTGGAAGCGTTCGAGGCCGATGCCGCACTCGAACCCGTGCTTGACCTCGGAGACGTCGTCCTTGAAGCGGCGCAGGGAGGCAATCGACCCCTCCCACACCACCACGTGGTCGCGCAGCAGCCGCACCTTGGCGTTGCGCGGAATCGCCCCCTCCAGCACCATGCAGCCTGCAATGGTCCCCACCCGGCTGACGTGGAAGACCTCGCGCACCTCCGCTCGCCCCAGCTCCTCCTCGCGGAAGGTGGGGGCGAGCATGCCGGTCATCGCCTTCTGGATGTCTTCGGTGAGGTGGTAGATCACCGAGTACAGCCGCACGTCGACCCGCTCCCGCTCGGCGAGCTCCTTGGCGGAGCGCTCGGGGCGGACGTTGAACCCGATCACCACGGCGTTGGAGGCGGAGGCCAGCAGCACGTCGTTGACGGTGACGGCGCCGGCGGAGGCGTGCAGGACGTTGACCTCCACCTCGCGCGTGGAAAGCCGCGTCAGGGCATCGCGCAGCACCTCAACCGAGCCCTGTACGTCCGCCTTGAGGACGATGTTGAGGGCCCGCACCTCGTCGGCGCGAATCTTGTCCATCAGCCCCTCGAGACTCACCTTGCGGGAGCTGGCCATCTGCTCCTCGCGCTGCTTCGACTGGCGGTAGGCGGCGACCTCGCGGGCGCGCGCCTCCGACTCCACCACCTGGAAGGTGTCGCCGGCCTCGGGAAGGTCTTCGAAACCCATGATTTCCACCGCATCCGACGGCAGGGCCTGGCGCACCGGCTTGCGGTTGGTGTCCACCATGGCGCGCACCCGGCCGTGGGTGGCGCCGGCGAAGAAGTAGTCCCCGGAGGAGAGCGTCCCCTGCTGCACCAGCACCGTGGCCACCACGCCCCGCCCGCGATCCCGGCGCGCTTCCAGGACCGTCCCGCGGGCGGGACCCTCGACGGTGGCCTTGAGGTCGGCCATTTCCGCCACCAGCAGGATCACCTCCAGGAGATCGTCGATGCCCTGGCGCTTGAGG
Source organism: Acidobacteriota bacterium (assembly GCA_039961755.1). Taxonomy (GTDB): domain Bacteria; phylum Acidobacteriota; class Thermoanaerobaculia; order Thermoanaerobaculales; family Thermoanaerobaculaceae; genus CALEVZ01. The sequence goes on from JABRVY010000365.1 coordinate 6,336, forward strand.
GCCGAAACTTCCACCACCGGCGTGTCACCCCCCCAACCCTCCACCAGCACTCCGTGGCCGGCCAGCTCTTTCTTGACTCGCTCCACGTTCGCGTTCGGCTTGTCGATCTTGTTGATGGCGACGATGATCGGCACACGGCCGGCGCGCGCGTGGTTGATCGCCTCGATGGTCTGCGGCATCACCCCGTCGTCGGCGGCCACCACCAGCACCACCATGTCGGTGACCCGGGCACCGCGGGCACGCATCTGGGTGAACGCCTCGTGGCCGGGGGTATCGATGAACACCACCGCCTTGCCGCCGTGCTCGATCCGCGAGGCGCCGATATGCTGGGTGATGCCCCCCGCCTCACCGGCCGCCACCCGGGTGGAGCGGATGGCGTCCAGCAGCGAGGTCTTGCCGTGGTCCACGTGCCCCATGACGGTGACCACCGGGGGGCGGGGGGTGAGGGCGCCGACGGCGGCGGCCGTCTCCTCCTGCTCCAGATCGATCTCCTCCTCGAAGGTCACGCCCATGGCCTCGACGTCGAGCTCGGCGCAGATCTCCTCCGCCAGATCCTGGGGCAGGGTCTGGTTGGCGGTCACCAGGATCTTCTTGGAAATGAGGTAGGCCATCAGGTCCTTGACGAGGACGTTGAGCTTCTCCGCCAGCTCGCGAACGGTGAGGGCCTCGGAAAGGTAGATGGGGCCCTCGGGTTTCTTCCCGTCGCGGAACTCCAGGGAAACCGTTCGAACCGCCACCGGCGCATCACTGCGCACGCGACGGGTGCGCTGGGGCCGCTGCCGGCCGGCCGGCGCCATGGGGCGCGCCTGGGCGGGCGCTGCGTCGGCAACCCGGACGCGGGACTCCTCGAACTTCGCCAGCAGGTCCCGGATCTCGTCGGCATCCGCGGCCGACTTGGCCTTGCGTGAGGACTTCCCCCGCACCGGCTTGGCGGCTGGCGCGGGAGCTGCCGGTTTGGCGGCCGCCTGCTTGGCCGCCAGGACGCGCTGCTTGATCTCGTCGTCCGACAGCTCGCGCAGCTGCGACTCCAGTGGCGTGCGCGCCACCCGCTTCTTGCCGGGCTTGGCCTTCGCCTGCCCCTCGGGCGCTGCTACGGGCACAGCCACGGCGGGCTGCGGCTGCCCCTCGGCCACCTCCACCTCCGGCGCCTCCGGCAGGGGCGCCGGAACCTCGGCGACCTCGGCGGGCGTTCCAGCGTCGGCCTCCCCGATCGGCGAGGGGGCGGCCTCCGGCTGCACGACCTTCGGCGCGGGCTCCACGGCGGTGCCCTCCCCGGCGATTGCCTCCGCTCCGGCCGGCGCGGGCTCGACGGCTTCACCGGGCGACGGCAGCTCCCCGCCAACCTCTGACGGCTCGGGAGGCGGAGCGGTCCCCCGCACCTCCTCGCCGCCCGCGGGTACCGCGGGCGCGGCAGGACGCGGCCTGGGGGCGGAGGCTGGCAAGGTCATGGCCTCGAGGTTGGGTACCTCGTCGGGAACCTCCTCCCCCTGCATGCGGCGCGCCGGCCGCCGGCGGCGCAGGCGCTCGAGGGCAGGAGTTGCCGCCTGCCGGGCCTCTTCCACCGGCGCCACGTCGCGACGCACGATCACTTCCCGTGGCCGCCGCTGCAGCGTCTCGCCGGTGATGATCGCCCGCACGGTGGACAGGTCGAGAGTGTCGTTGGCGCTGCCCACTTCGACGCCGATGGAGCGCAGCTTGAAGATCAGCTCCTCCACGGAGACGCCCATCTGCTGGGCAAGATCGCCGACACGGAACATCTGCGGCATGCGTCACTCCTCGTTCACCTGGGCGGCCAGCGCTCCCGCCGCGGCGGCGATCAGCTTGGCCGCGGTATGGGGTCCGATGCCAGGGATTTCCATCAACTTGGCGGGATCGGCGGCGGCCAGAGCGCCGGCGTGGGCGATGCCATGCTCCAGCAGGCGCTCGCGCAGGCGCTCGGGAAGCTCCGGCACATCCTCGAGGGGCAGGTGGGAGTCGTAGTCCAGCTCGGCGGCGTGCTCCTCCGGTTCGATCTCCTCCTCGACTCCCTCCACCTGGCGGAGCATGGCGGCGAGGGCGGCGGCCACCTCGTCCTTCACCGCCTCCTCGCTCTTGATTTCGATCCGGCTGTTGAGCAGGCGTGAGGCCAGGCGCACGTTCTGGCCGCGCTTGCCGATGGCCAGGGACAGTTGCTCGTCGGAGACGATGACATCCAACACCGTCTCGGTGCGGGTAACCACCAGCGGCGCCCCCGATTCATCGAGGGCGGGGCTGCCATCGGTATCCACGATGGGGGTGCGAATGACGTTTTCGCGCAGCGCGACGCGGTTGATCTTGGCCGGCGCCAGGGCGTTCTGGGCGAAGGTCACCAGATCGGGGGAGTAGGGGATGATGTCGACCTTTTCCCCTTTGAGCTCGCGCATGATCGCCTGCACCCGCGAGCCCTTCATGCCCACGCAGGCGCCCACCGGATCCACATCGCGATCCCGGGACGACACCGCCACCTTGGCGCGCTCCCCCGGCTCCCGCACGCACCCGCGGATCATCACGGTGCCGTCGTAAATCTCCGGCACCTCCATTTCCAGGAGCTTGATCAGCAACTGAGGAGAGGTGCGCGACAGGATCACCTGGGGACGATTGGCATCCTTGGTCACATCGACGATGACGGCGCGAATGCGGTCCCCCTGGCTGTATCGCTCGTGGCGCACCTGGTGGGCCCGGGGCACGATACCTTCGGTACGGCCCAGCTCGACGACGATGCCGCCGTGCTCGAAGCGCTTGACGATGCCGTTGACCAGCTCTCCCACCTTGCCGATGAACTCGTTATAAATGTTGTCCCGCTCTGCCTCGCGCACCCGCTGGAAGAGCATCTGCCGCGCCGCCTGGGCGGCGATCCGCCCCAGCTGGGAGGTATCCAGCTCTCCCAGGACGATCTCATCGCCCACCTCGGCGGTGGGGTGGGTGAGGCGCGCCACCTCCAGCGTCACCTCGCCGGTGGAGTCCAGCACCTCTTCCGGCGTGGCCACCACCTGGCGAACGCGGATACAGGTCAGCTCGCCGTTGGCGAGATCGATGCGGGTGCGTACCCCCCGCTCTCGGAAATGCTTGCGCGCCGCCTGCGAGATCGCCTCCTCCAGGGCGGCCACCAGCCGCTCGGGCTCGATCTCCCGTTCGTGGGAGACCTGCCGGATCAGGTTGCCCAAGTCCATCTTCATCGACGTTCCCTCTTCGCCCCGTCGCGCTCGCGCTCGCGCCGGCGAGCGCGCTCGCCCTGCTTGGTCAGTCGCTCCTCCAGAAACGGATCGAGCCTTACCTCGAAAACACCCTCCTCGGGTATGCCGATCTCCTCACCGCTGGCCGTGCGGAGGTGGATCACCCCGGCCCGGACCGCCACCAAGAACCCCTCGACCACTCGCTGCCCCCCCACCCCTGGCCGCATCTTCACCCGCACCGCTTGGCCGCGGAACCTCTCGTAATCCTCTGGCCCATACAGCTTGCGGTCGAGTCCGGGAGATGACACCTCCAGGGTGTAGGGGCCCGGAAAGGGATCGGCCTCGTCCAGCAGCAGACTCGCCTGACGCGAGACGATCTCGCAGTCGTGCAGGGTCACGCTGCCCTCCCGGCGGTCCAGCACCAGCCGCAGTCGCGGCCGGCGGGGGGTTCCCCCCACCTCCACGGCCACCAGCTCCATCCCCTCGCTCCGCGCCAGGCGATGAAGTCGGGCCATCAGCTCTTCCGTCAGTCGTGCCACCCGTCTCCTCAAGGTCGGCGAATCGCGGCCGCCGCAGCCCCACCGCTCGAAAAAAAAGTGGGACCACTGGTCCCACTTTCTCATCGAAAGCAGCCGGCGAATGTATACGCGATCGGTGGAGAAAATGCAAGTCCCCTGCCAGCGCCTCCCGCCGGACCGCGCGCCGGCGGCCGGGTTCACTCCACGCTGCAGAGCCAGGCCTTCAGGTGCCGGGTTTCGGGGCAGTAGAGCGACACCGGGTGATCCGGCCCGGCACCCCAGCGCCCCAGCACCGTCAGGCGGCGACCGACATCCAGCGCGGCCGTCAGCAGCACCTCCGCAAACAGCTGTTCGCTCACCAGCGCCGAGCACGAGCAGGTGAGCAGCAGTGCCCCTGCCGAGGTGAGGCGCAGCGCCTGGCGGTTGATCTCCCTGTAGCCGCGCAGCCCCTCCGCCAGCCGCGAGCGGTGGCTGACGAACGCCGGCGGATCGACGATGACCAGCTCGAACCGCTCCCCCGCAGCGTGCAGCTCCGCCGCCAGGCGGAAGGCGTCGCCCCGCACGAAGTCGCCTTCCTCCACGGCGAATCCATTGACCTGCCATGTTTTCTTGGCCAGCTCCAGGGCGGCGGCGGAGGCGTCCACGTTGACCACCCGCCTGGCCCCACCGGCCAGCGCCGCCACCCCGAAGCCGCCGCTGTAGGAAAACAGATTGAGCACCCTGCAGTCCCGGGCGAGCTCAAAGACGCGCCGGCGGTTGTCCCGCTGGTCCAGGAACAGTCCCGTCTTCTGTCCCCCCACCAGGTCGGCCAGCAGCACCCACGGCCCTTCTCGGACAGCTACCGGAGCTGCCGGCAGCTCCCCCAGCGCCACGTTCACCCTCTTGCCCCGCCGCACCAGCACGCCGGCCACGCCCTCGGCATCGCGGAGAAACGCCACGACGTCGGAGAGGTAGTCCTCCCACGCGGTCATGAACGGCTCGATCACCGCCCAGGGGCCGTAGCGATCAATGACCAGACCGGGCAGACCGTCGCCCTCGGCGTTGACCAGCCGAAACGCCTCGGCATCGAGGGGCAGCCGGCGGCGCAGGGCGCTGGCGGAGGCGAGCCGGAAGCGCAGCGTTTCCCTTGACCACACCTCATCGCCCCAGGTCACCATCCGCAACGCCAGGGAGGCGCCCGGCTCACCCGCCAAGGCCACGCCCAGTCGCATGCCGTCGGCGCCAAGAACCTCCACGGCGCCCGAAGCCCCCTGGACGGCCCCCAGCGCTCCCCGGTACACCCACGGGTGCAGGCGGGCCAACGACACCTCCCTGCCGGGCTTCAGACGGACCCGTCTGCCGATCCCATAGGGGTTCACTCCCCGGCCCCCAGCCGACGCAGGGCGGCGATCAGGCGAGCGGCCACGTCGATGCCGGTAGCGCGGGTGAAGTGCGTCCACCCCGGAGTGGGGTTGATCTCCCCCACCACCCAGCGATTCCCGTCGGGCAGCAGATCCACCCCGCAAAAGCCCAGGCCGGCAGCGGTCGCGGCACCGAGGGCCAGGCCGGCGAGATCCTCCCGCAGCTCGAACGCCTCGACGGCGCCGCCCTGGGCGGCATTGGAGCGGAACTCCCCGGGGCGGGCGGTGTGGCGGGTGGCGCCCAGTACCTCTCCCTGCAGCACCAGCACCCGCACACTCACCCCGCCCGGAGGACAGAACCGCTGCACCACCACCTCATCACCCACCCGCCACAGGGAATCCAGCACCGCGGCCAGGGTCGCCCGGTCCCCACACTGGATCACTCCCACCCCCTGCCGAGAGCGCCGCTGCTTGACCACGCAGGGAAATCCCAGCTGCAGGGCGGCCTCGACGAGTCTGTCAGGCTCACTGCCCGCAATCGTTTCCGGGCACGGCACTCCGGCCGCCGCCAGAACCTGCATCGTACGCCAGTGGTCGCGCCCCACTCGCACCGCCCGGGCCGGATTGAGCGAGGCCACCCCGGCGGCCTGCAGCGCCTCCAGCACCGCCAGGGTCGAGGCCGGTCGCCAGTTGCCCACCCGCGGCAGCACCGCCCTCGCCCCGTGAACGGGCACACCGGCCGCCCACACCGCTGGCGGCCACGCCCTGGCCACGGCGGTGGTGGCATCCACGACGGTGAGCGGCTGCCCGGCGGCCGCCGCCGCCCGGCGCAGGTCCTCGTACAACGGCAGGGCCGGCTGCGAGGTGAGGACCACGAGGTCGTTCATGGAGGCCTCCGGCGCCCCCACCCCCGCCAGTCCGCCCATGGCGGGAGGGCGGAGACAACCTGGTGCCTGGCTGGGACGGCCAGGAAGGGGTCAACCACCGCTGGCACGAACACCTACCGGGACTCGAGCAGCTCGTGGATGGTTCGCAACAGCTCCTCCTCGTCGAAGGGCTTGGGCACGTAGCGATCAGCCCCGGCGGCGAGCGCCCGCTCGCGGTCGGCCCGCTGCCCGAGGGCAGTCACCATGACGATGCGCACGCCCGCTAGCGACGCCTCGCTGCGCACCCGGCCGCACACCGAAAACCCATCCAGCCGCGGCATCATGGCATCCAGCAGCACCACCTGCGGGCGTAGCGCCACGATCTTCTCCCAGGCGCTCACACCGTCCTCGGCGAGGACGACCTGGAATCCTTCCATCTCCAGGATGAACGAGATGGTCTCGCGGATGTTGGGCTCATCGTCGGCCACCAGCACCAGCACCCCATCCCCCCGTGGGGCCGCGTCCCCGCTGGCAGCGGCGGTCACGAGGCCCCCCCGCCCTCCGTGGCGATCAACAGACTCACGCTGGTCCCGGAACCCTCAGACGAGGAGATTTCCAGGTCGCCGCCGTGGTTGCGGGCGACGCGGCGAGCCACCGCCAGTCCCAGCCCCAGGCCGCGGGGTTTGTCGGTGAGCACGTTGCCCCCCTGCCAGAAGGGGTCGCACACGTACGGCAGGTCCCCGGCAGGAATCCCGTTGCCCGAATCCTCGATCCGGATCTCCACGAAGGAGCGCTCCTCGCGCCGCAGCGGGCGAACCGTGATGGTGATGGAACCGTTGGGGCGGTTGAACTCCACGGCGTTCTTGATCAACGCCCGCAGCGCCGCCTCCAGCTGGGCGGTATCGGCCTTCAGTTCCGACAGCCCGGCGGCCACCTTGACCTGCAGGGCGATCCCCTTCTCGGCAATTTCACCGCGAAACGGCGCCAGCACCCCCTTGAAGAGCTCCGAAATCGCCACCGGGCCGGCACTGGCCGGCGTGCCGGCCACACCCAGGACTGCCGCCTCCAGCGCCGAGGCAATCAGGCCCGCCAAACGTGCGGCGTCCTGCTGAATGATGCCCACGAACTTGGCTGCTTTCTCTGCCGGCAGCTCGCTGTACTTGGAAAGAATGCGCGCCGCCGTCTGGATCGACGTGACCGGCGTGTTGAGCTCGTGGGCCACCCGCTGCAGCAGTTCGCTCTTCAGCCGCTCCAGCTCGCTGAGCTGGCGGTTCGCCTGCTCCAGCTGGACGTTGCGCACCTCCAGCTCGTCAGCCAGGGCGCGCTGGCGCTCCAGTGCCTGCGCCAGCTCCCGGGTGCGCTCCGCCACCCGCTGCTCCAGGGAGCGGTTGAGATCTTCGAGCTGCTGCCACGACCGCACGCCGTCCAAGGCAGCGGCGGCAACGCCGGCGAAGACGCTCGCCAGATCGAGTTCCTCCTGGGAGAAGGGCGGCCGCACCGGACCGGCGTAGGCCGTTGCCAGCCCCAGCAGCTGATCGTGGGCGAGCAGCGGCACCATCAGGGCGCTCTGCAGTTCCAGCGCGGCGATCTCCTCCAGCCACGGTGACGCCAGCACCTGGGAGGGCTCCACATCCGGCAGGTGCACGGCCCAGGGCTGTCGGGTGCTGGTGACCACCCAGGCCGGGCTGCCCTCCCCGCTGGCGCGAACCAGGGGATCCTCGGCCAGGCCGCGCCGCTGCACCTCCACCAGGGCGCCACCCACGCCGACCAGCTGCAAGGATCCACACGGCGCGCCCAGCTCCGCCAGTAGCCGCTCCAGAAAACCCCTCGCCACCTCCTCCGGGGCGCTAGTCAGGGTGACGGCGCGGGTGAACTCGGCGATGCCGCGCAGCTGCGAGACGCGCCGTGCCAGTTCCTGGGTGAGCCGATCCAGCTGGGCATTGAGGTCGGTCATGGCCACGTTGGCGCGCACCGCCTCGGCCACCAGCTCGTCCCCGCCCAGCGACGGCGACGACGAGGCGGGACGCAGCACCGTCGGCGCCTCTACTGCCTCGGCACGCCGCTGCGGCAGGAGTGGATCCATGGCCGCCCGAACGTTGTCGACGAGGCGCCGGACGGCCTCCGGCTGGCTGGCAATGCCCAGTCGCTCGGCCACGGTGCGCACCGTGGCCTCGGTGACGGCGGCAAACGCCTCGATGATCCCCTCGCCCGAGGTGGCGACCGTGTCGAAGGCCGGCAGCCCGCGCCGGTTCAGCGCCGCTTCCAGTTCGGCGCGGGGCATGGCGTCTGGCAGGTCTCGCTTGTTGTACTGCAGCACCAGCGGCAACGTCTCGGGGTCGAGGCTGTTGGCCAGCAAGTTGTCTCGCAGGTTGGCGAGGCTTTCCCGGTTGGCCTCGAGCTGATCGCGCCGGGAGTCGGCGACGAAGACCACCCCATCTGCTCCCGCCAGCACGGCTCGGCGCGTGGCGTTGTACTGCACCTGCCCGGGGACGGTGTACAGCTGCAGCGTGAGCCGGTAGCCGCGGATGCGACCCAGGTCGATGCCGAGCAGGTCAAAGAACAGGGTGCGATCGGAGGCGGTGTTGAGGGCATAAAGCTTGGTTCGCCGCTGGGGATCGGTGACGCGGTGGATGTACTGCAGGCTGGTGGTCTTACCACCCAGGGCAGGTCCGTAGTAGACGATCTTGAGCTTGACCTGCTTGTACTGGTTATCGAACTGGACCATGCCCGCTCCACGTGAGGCCGTCCGCCGGGAGTTCGATGACGAACAAAGCGCCGCGCTGGCGTCCTGACTCGGCCCAGATGCGCCCCTGGTGCCGCGCCACGATCTGGCGGGAAATGGTCAAACCGAGGCCGGTGCCGCGGTTGCGATCCTCCACGTCGAGCTGCTGGAAACGCTGAAAGATCCGCTCCTCGGCGCCCGCCGGAATGCCGGGACCTTCATCCTCCACCTCGAGCCGAACCCCGCCCTCCGCCGTTGGTCGGCAGCGAACGAACACGCTCCCTCCGTCGGGTGAGTGCTTGACCGCGTTGGAGATGAGGTTCATCAACACCTGCATGAGCTTGTCGCGGTCGGCGATGATCGGCCCGACGCCGTTCTCGACCGTCACCTCGAGCTTCACCTGTCGCTCACCCACCAGAGCAGTAAAAGCTTCCTCCACCTGCGAGGCGAGCTCCGCCATCGGCACCTCGCGGGCGTCCCACTCCACCTGGCCGGCCTCGATCTTGGAGAGATCCAGCAGGTTGTTGATCAGCCGCGTGAGCCGTCGCCCCTCTTCCTGGATCACCCTGCCAAATCGCTCCACCGATTCCGGCCGCTGACTCCCGTACCGCACCAGGATGTTGGCGGCCGAGAGAATGGCCGCCAGCGGCGTGCGGATCTCGTGGGATACCACCGAAAGAAAATCGCTCTGGCGGGCGGACAGCTCCTCCAGCTCCGCCGCCCGCGCGGCGACGCGCGGCGCGATACAGGCTCGCTCCCAGGCGACCCGCAGGCGCGCGGCGAACTCCTCGTCGGTGCACGAGTCCAGCAGGAAGTCGTCGGCCCCCTCCACCATCACCTTGACGAGGGCCTCCTCGACCACCTGGTGGCAAGAGACGAGCACGTAGGGTCTCGCATACTCGGACCGCGCCCGCAGCTCCCGCAGGCGCTGCAGCACCACGTCGGGCGATGACCCGCAGCCGAGCAGAACCACCTCGCCGCCCCGGTGGTCCAGGTGGGACGCCACCGCCGCCAGATCCTCCAGGCTCGTACACCGGGCGTCGGCGAAGGCCCTGAGGACCCGGCGTATCTGCGCCGCGCGCCAGTCCTCGTCTGCCCCGACGACGATCACGTGGGGAGAGATAGCCTGAGCCAGACCCTCGGTCACCAGTGCATTTTACCAACCCGCCAACGGCGAGCGGTGATGGTGACCTGCGTCAGTGGCGAACATGAAGAGCACGAAACGCCTCGATGGAGAAATCGGTCACCGGAGCGGTGAGGGGCCGCGCCCGCGCCGCCGGCGTGCGGTCGGTGCTCGCCGCCTGCGCCGACAGTCCCACGGTGGAGTACTGGCCCTCCACGGTGACCGCATCCCCGTACACGTTGTTCACCACCGAGGCGTAGGGGTAGACCATGGCATCGGCCGGCCCCTCGACGATGTATACCGCCGCCGTGCCGCCCACCACCGTCCGATCCAGCGACCACTGGATGTGCCCGAAGGGCGGCACGAGGTGGTCCTTGCGATGGATGATCGTCCCCTTGGTGTCCTGGAGCTCCACCCGGACGGTGACCCACGCCGGCGTCCAGGACGCCACCCCCAGGTTGGTGCGGAAATCGGCGTTGTGGGTGAGCTGGGGCAGGTAGGCGATCACCGAGCGGTCCAGCCCGAGGTGCGCGGCCACCCCCGGGAACGCCTGGCCAAACTCCCCCCGGCCCCCCTTGGGATCCAACGTGTAAGTACGGGAGAAGGCGGCGAAGTCGCACCTGGTGCCGGTGCAACTGATCCGCTGATCATCGGCATAGACGAGCAGAGCACCGGTCTTGCCGCGGGCGTTGAACCCCTTCGGTCCCAGCACATCCCACAGGTTGAGGGTTTCCCACGGCAGGATCTCGAAGCGGACCGTGGGCACCTGCCCGGTGTTGCTCTGGCCCGAAGGGAGGAAGTGCAACACCACCGGCAAGGCGTGCTGCTGGGGGTTATACAGCGTCAGGTCGGTGTGCCAGTCCGTCCCGTTCCTGCCCGGCGTGTTGGCGGCGGCCGGAATGGCGTAGGCCGAGGTCAGCTCCCTCGCCTCGCCGATGCCCGCCAGCACGACCATCATGGCAATCACCCCCGTGGTCCTTGTCATCGGCTCACCTCCCGCACCGGGCCCAAGCATGCTTCGTGCCAGCTCACGCCATGACGCTGCCGCCATAGATGCCAACAGCAACGTCCCCAACCGAGGACGGTCGAACCCTGACGCCGCAGGCCACCGGCGCCCCTGTCTCCGGGCCATCGCCACGGGTCGCGCACGGAACGCGGTGAAGAGCCCGCCGACCTCGGCCGCACTTCGTCGTGTTGTTGCGACCGTCGATTCGTGCGGTAAAGTACGAGCATGCGGTGGATTCTGGGCCTCGTCGCCCTGCTCATCGCCCTGCTGATCGTCCTGTCCCTGCAGGCGCGCAGCGCCAGGCGAACCATGACCGCGGCCACTCGCGCCATCGCGCCGTTGCAGGAGAACGTCATCCCCATCCCCTTCGACGCCGCGGCCGCCCTGCGTCTTCTCGATCGGCTGGAGGCGCTGGCAGGCACCCGGGAGCTGCCGCGACCCGAGCTCGAGGCCGCCACCGTCACCGCAGCCGGTTGGGCCCGCTCGTCCGCCCCCGGCGGGGGGGCCTACCGCGCTGCGGTCCGCCTTCGCAGCGCCGCCAACGCTCTCCTCGACGCCTCTCCAGATCTCGCTGACCCCCGACGGGGGGAAGCGCTCCGCCTGCTGGCCGAGGCTCGGGCAGCACTCGCCAGCCAGGCACCCTTGCCCGGCGGTCCGGCCGGCGGCATCAAGGATCAGCTGGACAACCTGCAGCGCTCCCTGGACGAGCAGCGCCGGCAGGTGGAGCGCGAGGCGCAGTGACAATTCACTGGGGCAGCAGGGCCTGGAGGTTGGTGGCCACCACCTCTCCGGCGCCGAAGGCGCGCAGCTCCATCGCCACCTGCGCCAGAAAGCGCTGCACTGCCTCGGTGCGCTCCACCGGTGCCGCCGACCACAGGTGAACCGCCGTCGCCCCATCGCGAAGCGTGACCACGAGCACGGGATGCAGCGGCCGCCCCAGTTCCACCACCACGCCCGCCACCAGCAGCGCACGCCCCCCGGCCGCCAGGTAACACCCCTCCAC
>JABRVY010000366.1:0-8144 GCA_039961755.1 Acidobacteriota bacterium
GCCACCGGGATCCCCGCCTCCCGCGCGAAGCGGATGAAGTCCCACACCACCAGGAAGTACCCGTCGAACCCCATGCGGTGGATGATCTCCAGCTCCTGGGCCAGGCGCTGCTCGTAGTCCCGGCGGGGGTGGCGACGGGGGCGGCCCTCCCCCAGGCGCTCCGCCAGACCCCGGGCGGCCAGGGCGGCCAGGTAGGTCTCCGGTACCTCACCCTCGGGCACCGCAAAGCGGGGCAGGTGGAACTCCTCCTCCGGCCAGCTCACGTGGCAGCGCCCGGCGATCTCGGCGGTGCGGGCCAGGGCGTCCGGGCGGTCGGCGAACAGGGTCGCCATTTCCGTGGCCGTCTTGACGTAGTACTCGTCGTTGTAGGCGTAGTCCTCGCGCAGCTGGTCGAGGGTCTTGTTCTGACCGATGCCGATCAACACCCGATGGGCTTCCACGTCCTGGCGGCGGTGGAAGTGGCAGTCGTTGGTGGCCACCAGCGGGATCCCGGTGGCCGCCGAGATGGCGTACAGCCTTTCCCGGGCCCGCGCCTCCTCGGGCATGCCGTGGTCCTGGATCTCGAGGAAGAAGTTGTCGGACCCCAGGATTTCCCGGTACTCCTCGGCGGCGCGGCGGGCGCCCGCCTCGTCACCCGCCAGCAGGCGCGCCGGAATCTCCCCCGACAGACAGGCCGACAGGCCGATCAGCCCCTCCCCGTGTTCAGCCAGGAGCTCCTTGTCGATTCTCGGCTTGTGGTAGAACCCCTCGAGGTAGGAGCGGGTGGAGAGCAGCATCAGGTTGCGCCACCCCTCCTGATTTTCGGCAAGCAGCACCAGGTGGTGGTACGGCTTGTGGGCGCCGTAGGGGTTGCCGCTGCGCTCGCGGCGGTGACCCGGGGCCACGTAGAACTCGCACCCGAGGATCGGCTTCACTCCGGCCTTTCGAACTGCGGCGTAGAACTCGTATGCTCCGTAAAGGTTACCGTGATCCGTCAGGGCCACCGCGGGCATCCCCGCCTCGGCCACCTGGCGGGCCAGCTCGTCGGGCTTGATCGCCGAGTCCAGGAGGGAGTAGTGGGAGTGCAGGTGCAGATGCACGAACGGCTCGGGCATGGGGAAATTGTAGAAGACCTCACCTCCCGATCGGAGTCCGGGAAGCGGGCCGAACCGCTCGCCCCCACGGCGTCTTTCGACCCCCTGTGGGAGAGGAATCGACCACCGTCCGGGCTTGCGGCGTCTCGCCTCGTCTCCCCGCAGTCGATCGGGTGACCGCGGCCAGCGCGGTCAGCGAGGGGTGGCCCGCTCCAGACGCGCCAGCCAGGAGGTCACCGCCGCCCCGTCGGCCAGGATGACGCCGGTGTAGTGGATTACCCCTCCCCCGCAGGCCACGTAGCTCTCCACCCCCACGAAGCGGCGGTCGGGGGAGGCGTAGCGCAGCACCAGGGCGTGGTCGTTGAAGTGGCCGCCACCCACCAGCACGGTGCCCAGGGGGATGGAGTCCATGCGGAAGCGCACCGTGGCCGGGCCGATGACGTCCAGATGGAAGGTCGACGGCACTGGTCTCCCCGTCACCTCGGCGTCGCGGACCTCCCCCGTCACCTGAAGAGTTTCCGGAAACTCCTCCGATGCATGCACTTCCGTGATCCCCACCAGGCGCTGGGGCTTCTTGCCCGAAGGAAAGTAATCTCCCTCCAGGAACCACTCACCGGGCACCAAGAAAGGATGCATCTCGCTCCTCCCGGTCATTCTACCAGGCACGCCTTTCGACCACGCTCAGCACGAGCGCGCTATGCTAGAATCCGTGGCGCGTTCGAGACTTCCATCGTCGTGATCCATGGTCCGGAGTCGCTGTCTTAAGGTGGTTCGAGAGATGCAACCTCCGCCGTCTGGAAGACGTCGGAAGAGATGATGAGGCGCGAGAGGGAGGCCGTGGAGTGAACGGTGTGGGCGTTTCTCCCGTCAAATCTTTGAAGACCGATTACCTCGATGCCTTTTCTCGGCACCGGGAAGACGGCGACCTCCTGTATGACCACGCGCGCTGGCCCAACGCCGACCAGCTCTACGGGCTATCCGCCGAGTGCGGCCTGAAAGCCGTCATGGTGGCCATCGGGGAATAGCTTCGCGATGACGGGTCGATCGAAGAACACCGCGTCCACATCGACAAGCTCTGGGATCAGTTTCTTGCGCTTGCCGAGGGGCATGGCGGCACAAGCTTCTCTGCCTTGCTGCCGAAGGAGAACCCCTTCGCGGACTGGTCAATTACCCAGCGCTACGCTCGTTCCGGAACGATCCCTACGGCCGCGGTCGAGCGGCACAGACGGGGTATGGACTGCGTCGCCGCGGCGGTAGCGCAGGCCCGAGCCGATGGGAGTCTGCGGTGACCCGGGCGCCCGTCCTCTTCGACCAGGTGGAGGAAAAGCTCGTCGCGCTGGGAAGGGATCGCCGCGAAGTCCTCCAATTCCTCGGCAGGGTAGTTTGCATCCGTGACCTCTACGGTCGGGTTCGCTTCCTCCTCGACCGACGGCCAACCGATGAAGCGCACCGGAAGGCCGTGGAGGAGCTGGAAAGGGCTGCCTGCGAAGTACTCGGCCCGCGCGCCTATCCTCCCGGTTCCGCCGTCCTTTGCGTCGATGAACTGGCGGTGGACCTGGGCGGAGATCCCCTCGCTGGCCGCTGCCTCGACGAAGGCCCTCCGCGGCTGGAGCTCCTTGACCGGCAAGTTACCGGGCGACAGTGGGCACGTGTTCAACGAATTTCCCCACCGACGCATCCTCCGCGCCTGGCGTTCTTTTCGTTCAAGGGGGGCGTGGGCCGCTCCACCGCGGGGGCGGTACTGGCCTGGCATCTTGCCCGCCAAGGAAAGCGGGTTCTTGTATTGGATCTCGACCTCGAGTCCCCCGGCCTGTCGAGCGCCTTGCTCCCTCCCGGCCGTGCGCCGGAACTGGGCGTTGTGGACTGGTTCGTGGAAGACGCGGTAGGGCAGGGCGACTATGTGCTCGACCGCATGTTGTCCCGCACCCCCCTGGCCGACACGTTGGCGGGAGACATCTGGCTCGCACCGGCCTGCGGAGCTCGGCCCAGGAACTACCTCGCCAAGTTGGGACGTTGCTTTCTCGACCTTCCCCCGGCGGACGACGCTCGCTTCCTCCCCTGGTTCGAGCGCCTGGGGCAGCTCGTCCACCAGCTCGAGAAACGGCAAAAGCCCGATGTTGTCATTCTCGATGCCCGAGCCGGGCTGTCCGATCTGGCTTCGGTCGTCCTCACCGACCTCGATGCGGAGGTCTTCCTCTTCGCCCTGGACACCGAAGCCACCTGGGCAGGGTACGCGATCCTGTTCGACCACTGGAAGGAAACTCAGGCGGTGAACGCCTTGCGGGAGCGCCTCTCGATCGTCGCAGCCCTGGTGCCCGAGACGGAGCGTTCGGATTACCTCGAGCGCTTCCGTGAGCCCTCCTGGGACCTCTTCCGGGAGTACACGTACGATGAGATCGTGCCTGAAAAGGAAGACACCTCCAGCTGGGGCGCCTTCACCTTTGATCTTCAGGACCAGGCCGCACCGCACTGGCCGCTGGTGATTTACTGGAACCGCGGCTTCGCCTCCCTCGGGGACCTCTGCTCGCTGGAGCCCACGTTGGTGGAGGCCGCGTTCGGTGCCTACTTGCGGGCAATGGACGAGCGTCTTTTTCTCACCGGCGAGGAAGGGTGATGGAAGATTCGAAAGTCGTCCTGGAAAGCACCCGCGCAGCCATCCTCGAGACGCTTCCAACCGACACCTCTCTGCACGGTGCACCTCTTCCGTCGGCCCAGTTCCTCCATTTGCCGGGCTCCCACGTCAAGGCGCTGGACCCCGACGCATCCCTCGTGGTGGGCATGCGAGGGGCAGGCAAGAGTTTCTGGTGGGCGGCATTACAACATGAAAACCTCCGCCGCCTGATCGCCCTCCGGGAACCACGGCTGCGCGAGGTTGAGCAGGCAATCGTCCACGTGGGGTACGGGGAGCGACATGACCCCGAAAAGTATCCGCCCAGGGACGTCTGTGAGCAGTTACTCACGCACCGTCCCGCGAACCTGATCTGGCGCACCGTCGTGCTTAACGCCCTCGGCTACTTCGACCACGGAGGAGAGAACAGCGAGACCTGGCCTGCCCGCGTCGACCGGGTGGCCGATCACCCGGAACAGGCCGATCGCTTCTTGTTCAATGAAGATCGTCGCTTCGCGCAGCAGGATCGGTACGTCATCGTGTTGTTTGATGCCCTGGATCGCAGTGCGCGCAGCTGGCAATCGATGAACCAACTCATCAGCGGGCTCTTGGAAGTGGCACTCGATGTGCGTCCCTATCGGCGTCTGCGCGTGAAGTGTTTCCTGCGCAGCGACCAGCTCGACGAGCGCGAGGTGGCAGGTTTTCCCGATTCCTCCAAGCTGTTGTCGGCGAAAGTGGATCTTCGCTGGCCCCCGTTCGAACTGTACGGCATGCTTTTTCAATATTTGGGCCGCGTTCAGACGTTTCGTGAGGAGAGCTGCCGTCTCTTCCCGACAGTGGGCGAATGGCAGGAGATCAATAGCGTCTGGATTCCCTCCAAGAAGCTTCTGCACGATGAGAAGACCCAACGGGCCGTGTTCGAGGCTATCGCCGGCAAATGGATGGGACGCGACGCCCGGCGGGGAATTCCCTACACCTGGGTCCCCAACCACCTGGGGGATGCCCGCGGTGAGGTGAGTCCGCGGTCATTCCTGGCGGCCTTGAGGGCTGCGGCGGAAGATAGTCAACAGAGGTACCCCGATCACCCCTGGGCGTTGCACTACGAGAGCATCAAGCGAGGGGTGCAGGCCGCCAGCAAGATTCGCGTTCGCGAATTGAAAGAGGATTACTCCTGGGTGGACGACCTCATGAACGCCTTGCGCGGTCTGGTGGTGCCGTGTTCCTTCGACAGCATTGCGGAGCGGTGGCATGAACGACAGGTCATCCGGTCACTCGGCGAGCGCGTAGACCAGGGTGAGGAACGCCTTCCCCCAGCCCACCTCGACAGAGGCGCAGCCGGTGTCAGGGAAGACCTGGAGCTTCTCGGCATCTTCCAACGCCTGGCCGATGGTCGCGTCAACATTCCGGATGTGTACCGGGTCGGTTACGGCCTGGGGCGGCACGGGGGCGTGAAGCCGGTATCGTGAAAGGTCGCCGAGTGGGAGGTCGGCCAGACGCACCAGCCCTGTAGCCTGCAGTCTTGCTACCATGACGGGCGTGCGGCGCACCTTTCCCCGCTACCCCGCCTGCCCGGTGTGCGGGGACCCCGCCGTCAACCCCCTGGCCCTGGGGGTGGTGTGGGAGTGGGACGAGGGCAGTGGCAGGGTGATGGGCCGTTTCACCCCCGACCGCCGCCACGGGGGGTACGCCGACCGCATGCACGGGGGGATCCTCTCCACCCTCCTCGATGAGTGCATGGCCTGGGCGGCGGCGATGGCCACCGGCAGCTACTGCAGTACGGGGGAACTCAAGGTGCGCTTCAAGAGGCCGGCCCGGCTGGGGCAGGAGCTCGCGGTGACGGGGTGGAGCGAGGCGGCCTGGGGCCCCTACGTGCGCACCCGGGGGGAGGTGTGGGCCGCCGGGGTGACCCTGGCCACCGCCGCCGCCACCTTTGCCGCCCTGCCCCGGGAGGAGGCCCTGGCCCTGCGGGAGGCCCTGACCTTCGGCCCCACCGACGTGGACGTGCTGGCCCGCTAGTGGGGAAACGCCGCGGTCGGCACGCGTGGCCGCCTCGCCGGGCGGCAAGACCTTGCCGGACGGTCTGCCGGCGCCAGCCGCGACCACGGCAGACAGCGCCGCGCCCGCCCCGTCGCCACAGGTGGCCGTGCATCGAAAGCAAAGGAGCGCGGCCCTGGTGGGGTTGGTGCGGCTGCCGTGAACCGCGACGGCGAAACGGCGAGGGAGGAAACCGAGGGACTTCCCGCCCCTGTGGTATCATTTTTTGAAAACGAGACTCGGAGGCAATTGAGATGAACAGGCGAATGTGGTTCTCGCTGGCTTTCCTCTCTGTCGTGGCCACGGCTTCGGCGCAGGAAACCGGTCGCCGGCCCATTCAGGGAACCGATCCGGTGAAGCCGAAGGCGGAGCCCAAGACCATCTACCTCGATGCCTACGTCACCGCCGACAAGGACGGGCCCACGGTGCACTGCGAGAACAAGGGCATCAAGTGTGTCCACCAGGCGCGCCTGCTGGCGCCGCCGCGGGCAACCCCGGCGCACAATGCCACCCTCCAGGAGCTGACGGCTGCCATCAATCGCACCCTGGATTCGCTGACGCCGCCGCCCGGCATGAAGCTCTGCCTGTACCGCAGCGTGCGGGGTCCGATCCTGCTGTGGGCGCGCGACGCCACCGCGTCTCCGAGGGACCTCCCCGGGCGGTCGCTGCGAACGCCCGAGCGGGCCGCAGCCCCCATCACCGACGACGAGAAGATCGCCGACATGCTCGGGATCCAGGAGCCCGCCGGACGATACCTCGGCGGGAACCTCCTGGCCAAGGTGGTCTGGAACGAGCTGGGGCAGAGCTTCTTCGCGTGTCCGACCAAGGGCAACGATTGCGTCGTGAAGCCCAAGCTCGCCACCTCGTCGCAGGCGCGCGTGCATGACGCCCGCCTGAGTCGGGCCACCGAGGAGATCAATCAACTGCTCGAGGGCGCGGCGGCACGGGCGCCGCAGGGGGGACAGCGCCTGTGTCTGGTGTTCTTGCCCGACGGTCCGGTGTTGCTCTGGACCCACGAGAGTGAGCCGCTGGGGCGCGCCGTGAGCTCGGAAGACCCCGACTTTGCCCGCGCCGCGCGCCAGGCGCTGGGCCTGGACCAGTAGGCAACGGTACGGGACAGCCGTCGCGCATCTGCTCCGGCCGGGCGCGCCCGTGGGTTCGTGGCTCCTCACCGCGGAGCCTCCGCAGGGCGCGCCCCTTTTTCTGGCGGCTGGGCGGTTGGCCTCGCCTGCCGACCCACCCGGGAAGGGTGCACCCGACGGAGACGCACCTGCCTGGGGGCCGTTGCCGGCGTGGCGAACCGCTGCGGTCGACAACCCCCTGGAACCCCGCCGCCGGTGCGGCCATCCCTTCGCTCATGCGGTCCACCTGGAGTCGATGGAGCGGGCAGGGAAAACCCCCGAAAACCTGGGCCCGTCCACCAGCTGCGGTACCATGCGTTTCTTCGGGGGGAGAGATGCGGGTGATGACCTCGGTGTTGGAGCTCATCGGGCAGACGCCCCTGCTGCGCCTGGGGGAGCTGGAGGACGGTGGCGCCCAGCTGTGGGCCAAGCTGGAGGGTGTCAACCCCGGCGGCTCGGTCAAGGACCGCATCGGCCTGGCCATGGTGCGGCGGGCCGAAGACGAAGGCCGCCTGCGCCCGGGCGGCGTGATCGTCGAGGCCACCGCCGGCAACACCGGCATCGGCCTGGCCCTGGCGGGGCTGCGCCGGGGCTACCGGGTGCTCCTGGTGGTCCCCGAAAAGTACGCCGTGGAGAAGCAGAAGCTCATGGCCGCCCTGGGCGCCGAGGTGCTCCTCACCCCCACCGCCGAGGGGATGGCGGGGGCCCAGGCCCGGGCCCGGGAGCTGGCGGCCACCACCCCCGGCGCGGTGTACGTGGACCAGTTCGCCAACCCTGCCAACCCCGAGGCCCACCAGCTCACCACGGGGCCGGAAATCTGGGAGCAGACCGGCGGGCGGCTCGACGCCTTCGTGGCCGGGTGCGGCTCCGGCGGCACCTTCACCGGCGTGGTGCGCTACCTGCGGTCGCGCCTGCCCCACCTGCTGGCGGTGGCGGTGGAGCCCCAGGGCTCGGTGCTGGGGGGCGGTCCGGCGGGGCCCCACCTGGTGGAGGGGATCGGCATGGACGAGGTCCCCCCCGTCATGGACCGGGAGCTGGCCGACGAGGTGCTTACCGTCCCCGACCCCGAGGCCTTCGCCATGGTGCGCCGCCTGGCCCGGGCCTGCGGGGTGCTGGCCGGCTCCTCCGGCGGGGCTGCCGTGGCCGCCGCCGTGCAGGTGGCTCGCCGCCTGGGCTCCGGCAGGCGGGTGGTCACCCTCATCCCCGACTCCTGCGAGCGCTACCTCTCCAAGGGCATTCTCGACCTGTTCCCGGAGACCCCATGAAACCAAAGACCCTGTGCGTCCACGCCGGCCCCGGCCCCGACCC
>JABRVY010000367.1:0-1336 GCA_039961755.1 Acidobacteriota bacterium
CACCAACCCCTTCGCCACCCCGGTGGACAGCCACCCCACCATCCTCACCTCGCCGCTGGTGGAGCGGCTCGATTCGGTGTTTCGCAGCACCGCGGCGCTGTACGTGGACTCGGGCGGGGCGGTGCGCCGGGCCGTGCTGCTGGCGGTGCCGTTGCCCGGCATCGGGGACGAGCTCCGCCAGGCGCTCCTGGAAACCACCTTTACCCCGGGGCGATCGCTTTCGGGTCCGGCCAGCACCTGGCTGGATGTGGGCATCGACCTCGAGGGGCGCATCGACCGCGCCAAGGTGCTGGGGCTGCGCGCCCTGCCCCCCGAGCCCGGGGTCGTCCCGGTGCCCGAGTCCGACCCCCCGCCGGCGGTCGAGCCGCGGGACGGGCAGCTACCGGCCACCCCGGTGGAGTCGCTGGAGCAACTGCCGGTGCCCAAGTCGTTCCGGGCCCGCGTCGCCTCGCGCAGCTGGCGGCAGGAGTTCCGCCTGCTGGCCGAGGTCTCTCCCGAGGGGCGCTGCACACGGGTGGTGTTCCTCTCCTGTCCGGTAGGGCTGCGGCGCTTCTTCCTCGCCAGCCTGTCGGGGTGGACGTTTCGTCCGGCGCAGGCGGGGGGCGCCCCGGTGAGCTCCTGGGTGCGTCTGGAGGGGGCCCTCGAGGTGGAGGTGGGTTCGCTGCGCGCCAACGCCCTGCGGGTGACCCGGGCTTCCAGCTACCCCCGGCGCTGACGGGCGGGCAGCACCCGGCGCAGGTCCCCCTCCCGGCGGGTGACGCGCCGGGAGTCCAGCCACTCCAGCAAGGGGATGGCCAGCTTGCGGGTGAGGCCGAAGCGTTCCTTGAAGCGCCCCACGTCGAAGACCTCCCCCTCCCACGCCGCCAGCGCCGCCACCACCTCGTCCAGCAACCCCTGGTGCAGCAACCACTTGCCGCCGATGCGGGCGAGTCGCCGGGCGTCGATGAGGTAACGAACGATCCCTTCGACGGCACGGGGGTCGGCGCCCAGGCGGGCGGCCGCCTCGGCCGGCGACGGCGCCTCGAATCCCGCCTCCCGGTAGAGCCGTTCCACCGCCGCCGCCAGGGGGTCCTCCACCGGCGCCAGGTCCGCCGCCATGGCCCGCCCGGCCACCTCGCGCACCACCCCGACCGCCCGCAGGTCCTCGAGGAAAGCGTCGCGCAGGGCGGCGGCCTCGGCGGGGATGGCGCGCGCCGCCAGTTCCGCCCAGGGGATCCCCACTCCCCCCGCCTCGGCCAGCAGCGCTCTGGCCCGCTCCCGCACCGCCGCCAGCTGCTCCGGCGCCAGGAGGGTCGGGGGGTTGCGCCGCACGACCACCGCCCGGCGCGTCTCCACC
>JABRVY010000368.1:0-1810 GCA_039961755.1 Acidobacteriota bacterium
CGCCACCGCCTCCCGCTGGTACCCGCCGACGGCGCTCACACCCGGCCCCGACTGCCGGCGCTCAGCGCGGCGCGGTGCAGCGGCAACGCCTCCAGCTCGGCCAGGTGGCCGGCCGCCTCGGCCAGCACCCCGTAGCGGTGGGGCGCCACCTGCACCAACGTGGTGCGCCGCACGAAGTCCCACACCCCCAGCGGCGAGGCGAAACGCGCCGCCCCCGCCGTGGGCAGCACGTGGTTGGTGCCGACGCTGTAGTCCCCCAGCACCGCCGGGGACCAGGGACCCACGTACACCGCCCCGGCGCGCTCGATACGATCCACCAGCCGCAACGGGTCCTTCACGTGCAGCTCCACGTGCTCGGGCGCCACCCGATCGCAGATCTCCACCGCCTCGTCCTCGTCGTTGGTGAGGATGATCCCTCCCCAGCGGCGCAGGGCGGCGCGGGCCGCCGCCTCGGCGGGCAGGCGCTTTGAGCGCGCACTCACCCGCCGCTCCACCTTCTCCGCCAGCGCCCGGGAGGGGGTCAGCAGCAGCGCCAGGGCGTCGGGGTCGTGCTCCGCCTGGGCCAGCAGGTCGGCCGCCACCTGCTCCGGCTCCGCCGAGGAATCCGCCACCACGACCAGCTCCGACGGGCCGGCGATCATGTCCACGCCTACCACTCCGAACACCGCCCGCTTGGCGGCGGACACCCAGCGGCCGCCGGGGCCGACGATCTTGTCCACCGGCGTCACCGACTCGGTGCCGCAGGCCAGGGCGGCGATGGCGTGCGCCCCCCCCATCAGGTACACCTCGTGGATGTTGAGGCGCTCCAGGAGGTAGCGCAGGTGCGGCGAAGACAGGAAGGCGCGCGGCGGGGTGGCCACGGCAATCCTCTCCACCCCCGCCGCCCGGGCCGGAATCACCGCCATCATCAAGGACGACAGGTACACCGCCGCCCCCCCCGGCACGTACACCCCCACCGACTCCAGCGGCCGCACCCGGATCCCCAGGTCGCCGCCGTCGCCCTCCACGGTGTACCCCTTGATCACCTGGTGGGAGTGAAACTCCTTGAGGTTCGCGAGCACCAGCTCCACCGCCTGGACAAACTCCTCGCTCACCTCCTCGTGCCCCTCGACCCGCCCCTGCAGCCGGAAGTCGGCGACCTTCAACCCCTTGAGGTCGTGCTTCTGGACCATGGCGAGGAGCGCCCGATCGCCCTTGCTGCAGATCGCCTGGACCACGTCCCGCACCTTGCTCTCCAGCCCCGGCGAAAGCACCTCGAACATCCGCCGGTCCAGCCGGGCCAGATACTTGATCGCCTTGTCCTCACCCGATCGCCAGATCTTCATAGCCGAGCTCCTCCCAGTTTCTGCGCCAGGGCGCGAATTGCCGCCCCGTGGAGGTGGAACGCGGCGCGGTTGGCAACCAGGTACGGCGCCACGCGCAACCACTCCTCGACCGGGGCCAATCCATTTTCGCGCAGCGTGCGGCCAGTTTCCACCAGATCCACCACCGCGTCCGCCAGCTTCAGGCGGGCGGCCAGCTCCACCGAGCCGGCCAGCGGGATCACCTCTACCGGAAGGCCGCGCTGCCGCGCCAGCTCCGCCGCCAGGCGCGGGTACTTGGAGGCCAGCACCAAAGGTGTGCCGCCGTCCCGCCGGGCGGCGTCGGGTCGGCTGATCAGGCAGAGGCGGCAGTGGCCGAAGGGCAGGCGCCTGAGGCGCAGGACGTCGGCCCCCCGCTCCAGCACCTGATCGAGCCCGACCACCCCGGCGTCCGCCACCCCCTGCTCCACGTACACCGGCACGTCGGCATCCTTTAGCAGCAGCAGGCG
>JABRVY010000369.1:0-1516 GCA_039961755.1 Acidobacteriota bacterium
CGCGGTAGGCGCTCTTCGCCAGGTAGGCGTCCACCGCCCGGGCATGCTCCAGCGAGAGCTGCTCCCCCTCCTCCACGAGGGCCGCCACCTGGGCCTTGGGGGCGCCGGCGCGCATGGCCTGGGCGATGCGCCGGTTGAGCTCCTCCCGCCGCTGCTGGAAGGCGCGGTCCAGCTGGTCGAAGCCCTCCTTTTCCCACGGCGTGGGAATGGGGGCCAGAGGGGTGACGAGGGCCCGCCACTTGAGCTGAGCGGGGTCCAGGAGGGCGGTGATGTTGGGCTCGGCGGGCTCCACCCCGCGGGGGTAGAACTCGTTGTAGGCCACGGCGGAGGTGTAGTACTCGTCGGCGAGGCCGACGAAGGCGTGCCCCAACTCGTGCAGGAAGATGTACTCCGACCACTGGTTTCCGGTGGTGAAGGTACTGAAGAAATTGAAGATCCCACCACCCCCGTAGCGCGTGTGGTTGACCATGACCACCGCCAGCTCCCAGGGCACGGCGGCCGCGGCCCGGCGCAGGGCGCGGTTGTCCTCGGTGAGCAGGTAGCGCTCCGAGCCCAGGGCGTCGAAGGACGCCCCCAGCGCGGTGCGCCGCCACACCCCCCGGGAGGGCTCGTCGCAGCCGCTCTCCGGCGAGGGCACCAGCACCCCCCGCACGGCGATGCGCTGGCGCAGGGAGGCAAAGGGCTCCTGGCGCAGCAGGGCGGCGACGAAACGCCCCAGGTCAGCGCGGAACCTCTTGACTTCTCGGACGGTGTAGCCCTCCCCCAGGATCACCAGGTCGACGCAGGCCGTCGCTGGCTGACAGGGGTGGGCCTCCACCACCGCCGCGGCGGCGGGACCCTCCGCCTCCACGAAGATGTCCTGGGGGTCGAGGGGGGCGCTGAACAGCTGCCGCACCTGCCCCCGCTCCCGCACCTCGAGGACCAGCTCCATGGACTGTCGGGGCAGGGGCAGGCGCAGTGACTCGTGGAAGGTGCGGCGCACCCCCCGCCCGGCCGGACCGGTGGTGCGGTATTCCCCGAAGTACGAGTCCCACGGGAAGGCCCACACCGTGGCCCCGCTGGCCGGATCCACCAGCCGGGCCAGGTAGCGCCCCTGAGGCCGGTCGTCCACCAGGCTGGAGCCCCGGGGCCCGGCCCACGGGCCCTCCAGGACCAGGCGATCGAGGGTGAAGATCTCCTCCTCGGCGTGACCGGTGTGGTAGAGGTCCACCCGCAGGGTGCGGTCGTGAAACCTCTGGTTGAAAGGGGCCTCTTCAGCGTGGATGGGGAACACCGCCGCCGTCAGGGCGATGGCCAGCACGGCGACCCTCGAGCTCTTTCCCATACAGGTATGGTAGCGGAGCCCCTCCCGGCGTGCGACCGGCGCTACTGGGTGAGGGCGGGAGCGGCCGGCGCCTCTCCGGCGGGGGCGGAGGGCCGCGGGGCCGCGGCCATGGTGGAGGCGGCCGCTCCCGCCCTCACCCAGTAGCGCCGGTCGCACGCCGGGAGGGGCTCCGCTACCATACCTGTATGGGAA
>JABRVY010000370.1:0-3060 GCA_039961755.1 Acidobacteriota bacterium
TCTTCTGAGCGAGGCAGGGTTTTTTTTGCTTCCCATCGCACTGGAATGGGCGCAAGGCGCCATGTCTTAATCCTCTTCTGAGCGAGGCAGGGTTTTTTTTGAAGAGGGCGGCGTGTGCTCTAGCCGTTGAGCACGGCGGTCTTAATCCTCTTCTGAGCGAGGCAGGGTTTTTTTTGATGTGGTGCGTCATAGACGGGAATGACGGCCGCCTCAGTCTTAATCCTCTTCTGAGCGAGGCAGGGTTTTTTTTCTCATGGAAACGACCTTGGTGAGGTGCGCATAGCTGAGTCTTAATCCTCTTCTGAGCGAGGCAGGGTTTTTTTTCGGCACGCGCCAATGGCGGCGCAATGACAAGCTGCATGTCTTAATCCTCTTCTGAGCGAGGCAGGGTTTTTTTTGCGTGGCGGCGCAAAAAAACAGCGCGTGGACGCCCCGTCTTAATCCTCTTCTGAGCGAGGCAGGGTTTTTTTTTAGAGCGCACCTCCGGCACGCGCGAATGGTGGCGCTACGTCTTAATCCTCTTCTGAGCGAGGCAGGGTTTTTTTTTGCTTGGTTTTTGGCCAGCGAGGCTGTCTCGCTGGCGTCTTAATCCTCTTCTGAGCGAGGCAGGGTTTTTTTTGTGTCGGCCTCCCCGGCGGTAAGGTGGACGCCGACGAGGTCTTAATCCTCTTCTGAGCGAGGCAGGGTTTTTTTAACCGCCGTCCTGGCCACCGAGGACTACGCGGTCATGGTCTTAATCCTCTTCTGAGCGAGGCAGGGTTTTTTTTTTGAGGCCCGGGGATGGGCCTGGCTTTTGGTCGAGGGTCTTAATCCTCTTCTGAGCGAGGCAGGGTTTTTTTTACGCCGGCGAGGCGCCGTGGCAGGCGGCGCTTCGTGGTCTTAATCCTCTTCTGAGCGAGGCAGGGTTTTTTTTGTTGGGGCCTGACTTTTTTTGGCCCCCCCAGCGGGGGGGTCTTAATCCTCTTCTGAGCGAGGCAGGGTTTTTTTTGCGGGCCGAGGTTGAGGCCCGGGGATGGGCCTGGCTTTTGTCTTAATCCTCTTCTGAGCGAGGCAGGGTTTTTTTTGACTTCGAGACCTCCGGGCCAACTTATCTTATGGCCTGGTCTTAATCCTCTTCTGAGCGAGGCAGGGTTTTTTTTGGGGATGGGCCTGGCTTTTGGTCGAGGTGGAGGGGTAGGTCTTAATCCTCTTCTGAGCGAGGCAGGGTTTTTTTTTGCCCCCCGCCGCCGCCGCGTCCGGCGGCGGGATTACAGTCTTAATCCTCTTCTGAGCGAGGCAGGGTTTTTTTGAAAGTGATGCCATACAAGAAGGCGAAGGCCGCCATGGTCTTAATCCTCTTCTGAGCGAGGCAGGGTTTTTTTTCAGGCCTTTAGTTGGGGCCTGACTTTTTTTGCCCCCCCCGTCTTAATCCTCTTCTGAGCGAGGCAGGGTTTTTTTTCGGCTCCCCGCCGCGATTCATCGCGGCGGGGTTGTTGGTCTTAATCCTCTTCTGAGCGAGGCAGGGTTTTTTTTGCGGCTATGGGAATGACGGCGCAGTCGCCGCCCTGCGCGTCTTAATCCTCTTCTGAGCGAGGCAGGGTTTTTTTTGCGGTAGCCGTCGCGGCGGCCTGGGCCGGCAACGCCCGTCTTAATCCTCTTCTGAGCGAGGCAGGGTTTTTTTTGACCCCGGGTGCTGCCCGCAGCACGCCGGGGTGCACGTCTTAATCCTCTTCTGAGCGAGGCAGGGTTTTTTTTGCAGACTCGCGCGGCTTGCCGCGCGAGTGTGGCGGCTTGTCTTAATCCTCTTCTGAGCGAGGCAGGGTTTTTTTTGTGGTGCGTCATAGACAGGGATGACGGCCGCCTCATGGTCTTAATCCTCTTCTGAGCGAGGCAGGGTTTTTTTTGGCCAGGTGGTGGAGGCGCGGCAGTCATATACGACGTGTCTTAATCCTCTTCTGAGCGAGGCAGGGTTTTTTTTTGCCCGGGGGGAAAAAAAACAGGCAGGCCTGCCGAAGGCGTCTTAATCCTCTTCTGAGCGAGGCAGGGTTTTTTTTCTACGCATGACCGCCGCCTTCGTCTTTGCCCCGGTGGCGTCTTAATCCTCTTCTGAGCGAGGCAGGGTTTTTTTTGTGGGCCCTGGCCGCCGAAGAGGTTTCAGAGGCGGCGATGTCTTAATCCTCTTCTGAGCGAGGCAGGGTTTTTTTTGGGAGTGCCTCGGCGTCTCTCGACAACGGGTGCTCGGAGTCTTAATCCTCTTCTGAGCGAGGCAGGGTTTTTTTTCCGGACGCGGCGGCGGGATTACATTTTATCATCCCCATGTCTTAATCCTCTTCTGAGCGAGGCAGGGTTTTTTTTTGGCCGTATATAAGGAAGCCCACCGTGGCATCCGCCCGTCTTAATCCTCTTCTGAGCGAGGCAGGGTTTTTTTTTGGCATCCGCCCGGTGGGCCTGCCGCTCACGGATCTGGTCTTAATCCTCTTCTGAGCGAGGCAGGGTTTTTTTTAAGACAAGGTCATTCAAGTCAGGCCTTTAGTTGGGGCGTCTTAATCCTCTTCTGAGCGAGGCAGGGTTTTTTTGCGAGGTGAGGAACGACATCGCGGCGCGAAAGCGCTCGTCTTAATCCTCTTCTGAGCGAGGCAGGGTTTTTTTTTCATGGGGTCCTACGTGACCCGTGAGGCGGCCGAAGTGGTCTTAATCCTCTTCTGAGCGAGGCAGGGTTTTTTTTCCGACTACATAGTCGCCATGGTGCGACGTGAGCTGTAGTCTTAATCCTCTTCTGAGCGAGGCAGGGTTTTTTTTGGCGCGATGAAAGTCGCGCCACCCATCCTTGCACTGGTCTTAATCCTCTTCTGAGCGAGGCAGGGTTTTTTTTCCGGCGTCTCTGTTCCCTTCGCCCGCCGGAGTCTGACGTCTTAATCCTCTTCTGAGCGAGGCAGGGTTTTTTTTGGTGGCATGGCCACCTATGTCCTAAACGCCCTTCCCGTCTTAATCCTCTTCTGAGCGAGGCAGGGTTTTTTTTGCCTGGGTACGCCAAGGTGGCGTGCCACCAAAAGCACTCGTCTTAATCCTCTTCTGAGCGAG
>JABRVY010000371.1:0-1926 GCA_039961755.1 Acidobacteriota bacterium
GGAGAGGGCGAGGGGGTGTGGCGTGCATGGTTTCCTCCCGTTCGTTCATGAAGGCCCACCAGCCGCCGGGGAGGCCGGGGTCAAGGGGCGCCGCAGGCGACCGCCCGCAGGGCGGCTTGCCCTTGACGCCGGCCGACCCGGCGGCTATCGCCTTCCCGGGAGAACGAACGGGAGGAAACCGGGCCGCCCCCCGCGGCATCGCCAGCGCCCAGGCCCGGTGCCCGTGACCGTGCCAGTGCCCGTGTCCGTGACCGTGCCCGTGACCGTGCCAGTGCCCGTGTCCGTGACCGTGCCCGTGACCGTGTCTGTGACCGTGACCGTGTCCGTGGCCGCCCCCGGGGGCCGGTTAGCGGGCGGGATACACGGCGGCGCCGGCCATCAGGCCGACAACGTCGCCGGGGCCGGCCTCCCGCCAGCCATCCAGCACCCGCTGGACGTCCGTCACCGGCTCCATCCCCAGGCGCTCCACCAGCTCGGCGGGCAGGCGGGTGAGGGCGCGCACCTTCCAGCGCGCCGTCTTCTCCACCAGGCGCAGGGTGGTGTGCCCGTACTGGACGTAGCGCTCCGCCAGCCGGGCGAGGATGGCCGCGGGGCGGGGGTCCTCCAGGAAGGGCAGCATGGCTGGTGACCCCGCCCCCCCCTCGCAGGCCGCCACGAAGAGCACCTCCGCCCCCTCGGCGGCGAACCGACAGGCGGCGTCCAGCGCCTTGTGGGCCTGGATGAGGGTGTGGTCGTGAGGGTGCCCGCCGGCGCTCACCACCAGGCGGGTGAAGGGCCCGGCGCTCACCTCGTACCAGGCTCGCACCTGCGCCGCCCCCGCCTCCGCCACGGCGTCCAGGGGCCCGGCGCCCATCCACGCTGGCCGGCCGTCCCTGCCCCGCACCATGGCCAACAGCAGGTCCGGGGGGCGCAGGGCGGCGGCGGCGCGGATCTCCTCGGCCACCGGGTTGCCCGCCACGAGCCCCGGTTCGCACCCCGGGTGGCGGCGCGGCGGGGTGTGGGCGAGGTCCAGGACCCGGGCGTGGTTGCGCTGGATCTCGTCGTAACCCGCCACGCCGGGGAAGATCAGCTTGGGGCCGCCGGTGAAGCCGGCGAAGTAGTGGTGGGCCAGCGCCGAGACGGCGATGACCAGGTCCGCCTCCAGCACGGCGCGGTTCAGGCGAACGGTGAGGCCGGTGGGCAGGGTCCCCGCCACGGCGAGGGTCGCCTCGTCGCGGGCCTCGTGCTGCTGCACCACCACCCCGGCCGGCAACGGCCCCAGCAGGGCGTCGAGCTCCTCCGCGGGCGCCGGGGGGTGGGTGCCGCAGGCCACCAGCACGGTGATCCCGTCACGGCTCACCCTGGCGGCCTCCAGGCGCGCCAAGAGCAAAGGCAGGACCGTCGGCAGCTCCGCCTTGCGGGTGGCGTCGGGCACCAGCAACACCACCCGCCGCCGGCCCCGCAGCAACTCCCCCAGGGGCGGGCCGGCCAGGGGGCGGTCGAGGGCGGCGGCCACCATTCCCGCCACGTCGTCGCTGCCCCGCGGTGCCGTCGGTTCCAGGGCGTGGCAGCGCAGGCCCCGCACATCCACCGACACGGTACCCCGCCCGTAGGCCAGCTTGACGATCATCCCCTCGCCTACCCCAGCAGCAGCGCTGCCGAGAGGGTCAGGAGGGCCCCCAGGGCGGCGCTTTCCGCCAGCACCCCGAGGGAGCGCCGGCGCACCTTGCGCAGGGCGGTGCTGTCGGTCTCCCGCTGCAGCCCCCCCTCCCCCTCCCGCACGCCGAGGACCGCAAAGGCCACGCAGGTCTGCTCGTGGGCCTGCAAGAGCCCCAGCGCGCCGGCCCAGAACACCAGAAAGAGCGGCACCAGCCACCAGCGCGAGGCACCCTGCAGGGCCATCACCAGGGCGCCCGCGACCCCCACCGCGATCATCACCGCCCCCAC
>JABRVY010000372.1:0-1240 GCA_039961755.1 Acidobacteriota bacterium
CTGGGGCTGGTGGCGGCGGGGACGGTCCCGGACTGGCTGGCCATCCCGGCGGGAGTGGGCGCGTTGGAAGCGGCCCACCGGGCCGCCTCCCTGTCGGCTGCCCTCGATCAGCTGAATATCTCCACCATCCACGGCTACTGTCTGGCCTTGTTACGGGCGGAAAGTCTGGCGGCCGGGCTCCACCCGGGGTTCGCGGTGGACGCCGAGGGCAGCCGCGTGCGGGAGGCGGTCCGCGCCGAGCTGGCCGACTGGCTGCCCGAGGCGGCCACCTCCCCGGCGATGGGGCGTCTGGTGGCGGCGGGAAGCTCCCTCACCCAGGTGGGAGAGGCGCTGGTGATGCTGGTGACGGCGGGGGTGGAGGCGGCCGAGCTGGCCCTCCCCGGCGCCGAGGAGGGCTGGCAGCGGCGGCTTGCGGAGCTCGGGGAGGCACTGGCGGCGCTGGTCGAGGTGGGCGGCGGGCTGGCGCGGGTGTCCGCCCGCAGCTCCCTCACCCTCGCCACCTGGGAGGCGGTGGTGCAGACCCGCAGCCTGCTGGAGATCCCCGGGCAGGGCGAGCTGGAGGCAGCGCTTGCCCGACTGACCGCCCTGTGGCCCGAGAACTGCCGGGCGCGGCTGCGTGACTGGGGGCGGGGAGAGTGGAGCGCCAGCGAGCGGGCCGCCCTGGGCGAGGCGGTTGGGGAGGCCACGAGGCACGCCGGAGAGGCCGGGGGCCACCTGGAGCCGCTGCTGACCGTGCGGCCCGCCCAGTTGGCGGCGGCGGCCGGGGTGCTGGGGGGACTCCTGGAGCGGGTTCAGGAGCGGCTGCGCCGCAGCGGCGTGGTCACCTTCGAGGGGTTGCTGAGGGGCGCCGAGCGTCTGTTGGCTTGCCATCCGGCGGTGGCGGCGCGGGAGCGGGCGCGGCTGCAGCAGGTGCTGGTGGACGAGTTTCAGGACACCGACCAGGTGCAGTGCCAGCTGGTGGCCAGGCTGTGTCTCGAAGGCCCGCCCGGCCAGCGGCCGGGCCTCTTCGTGGTGGGGGACCCCAAGCAGTCGATTTACGCCTGGCGCAGCGCCGACCTGGCCGCCTACGAGACGTTCGTGGCGCAGGTGAAGGACGCAGGGGGGGAGGTGCACCCCCTGAGCGTCAACTTCCGCTCGGTACCGGCGATCCTCGCCGAGGTGGAGCGGGTCATTGCCCCCGCCATGGTGGAAAAGCCGGGGGTGCAACCGGCCTTCCAGCCACTCCTCCCTTGCCCTGAAC
>JABRVY010000373.1:0-3942 GCA_039961755.1 Acidobacteriota bacterium
GGGGAGGGCAGCCCGTCGGGCAGGGGCTCGGGGTAGAAGGCCGCCAGGCTGCACCAGGTGGGGCGGGCGGCGCGCTCCGCCGCCCCCCCGGCGGCGACGTCGAACACCGCCACCAGCCGGCGGCCCCGGAACACCCCGTCGCGCACCTTCACCCACCGGGAAGAAAGCGTGGTCCTGACCCTCCCTGCACGCCATCCTACATCTTCACTGTCACCCCGGCGTAGAGGTGGCGCCCGGCCGCCGGGATGAACAGGGGCTGGCCGTCCTCCACGTACCCGAAGGAGGTGTAGCGCTCGTCGAGGAGGTTGTGGACGCGCAGCTCCAGGGTCGCCGGAAGGGTGTGGGTGAGTCGGGGCAGCAGGCGGTCGAGGTCGAGGCGCGCCAGGGCGTCCACCAGGGTGAAGGCCGGGTTGACCAGGGGGACGTACCCGGGCGCGGCGCGGCGTTCGGGGTAGCGGCGGTTGTCCTCCGAGGAGTCCAGGTACATGGTGCCCACCCGGCGCACGGTGGCGGCCAGGTGGAGGCCGTTCCCCGTCCACCGGCCGGTGAGGTTGCCCAGGGAGGTGGGGTGGCCGCCGATGCGGTTGCCGTCGTGCACGAGGGTGGAGCCGTCCCAGCCGAACTCGCGAAAGCGCACGAAGGTGTTGCGCGTGGCGGTGAGGGACAGGTCGAAGGCGAGCCGGGCGGTGGCCTGCCAGGACCCCTCCAGCTCAGCGGCGCGGTGGCGGGAGCGGGCGCCGTTGCCGTAGATGGGCACCCCGTTGTCGTCCAGCGCCCCGGCGTAGACGATCTCGTTGGCGAAATCGAGGTACGACAGCGCCCCCCGCAGTCGCCAGGTGGGGCGGCGCAGGCCGACCCCCAGCTCGTAGTTCCACACGTCCTCGGGCTCCAGGGCGACGCGCTGGCCGTAGTAGTCCTGGGGGTCGTAGATGCTGCGGAAGGTGGGCTCGCGCATGCCGCGGGCCGCCTGCACGGTGGCCTCCGCCCCCTCGCCGAGGGTCCACACGGCCCCGGCGCGGGGGAGCAGGAACGAGAACGACTCGGAAAAGGCCCGGCCGCGAATGCGGTCGTCGCGCAGGGTGTAGGTGTGCCGGGCGGCCCCGAGCCCGGCGGTGAGGCGCAGCCGCTCGCTGGCCCGCCAGCCGGCGCGCAGCAGGGCGGCGGCGCTGCGCTTGTCCACCCCGTAGTCGTAGTAGCGCCGGTTGGGCTCGATGCCGGCCGGGTAGAACTGCGCCCAGCGCACCTCCCCCCAGTGCCGGGCCTCGTGCAGGCGCACCTCGCCCGAGGCGATCACCTCCCAGTCTCCCTGCCGCCACGTCAAGGTGGGCACCCAGCCGGCGTCCCACTCGTCCACGGTGCGCCGCCGCACCAGGTCGCTGCGGGTGATGACGCTGCCGTCGGGCAGGACCACGGGGGGCAGGTTGTACTCGTTGAGGCGCCGCCGCGCCCGGAACTGCTCGTAGTGCCCCTCCCCCTCGAAGTAGTAGAACGTCTGCGCCAGCTCCGCCGAGGGGGCGAGGGAGAGCTCGTGGACGAGCTGGTAATGGGGTTGCAGGAAGGTGTCGATCTCGCCCGGGAAGGTCAGGGGGTTGAAGCGGCGGTCACGCTCCCTGTCGCCGGAAAGGCCCCCCTCGAGGACGCTGCGAGGCACCCCCACGTAGGCCAGGTGGGTGCGCTCGGGGCCGCCAAAGAGGTTGATGCGCAGTCGTGACCGCTGGCCGAGGCGAGCCAGGGAGAAGTAGTAGTTCCACATCTCCACCCAGGACTGGTCGCGGTAGCCGTCGCTGGTGATGCGGGAGTAGCGGGCGGACAGCGCCCAGCCGCCCCCCAGCAAGCCGGACTCGTAGCGGGCGGTGAGCCGGCGGGTGGCGAAGCTGCCGCCCCCCAGGTGCAGGGAGAAGGCGGGTTCGAGGGCCGGATCGGCGGTGGTGATGTCCACCGCCCCGCCGATGCCCGACAGCCCGAACACCCCGCGCTGCACCTGGATGTCCCCGGCGGTGGCCAGGAAGTCGGCCAGGTCCACGAAGAACAGCTCCCCCGAGGAGGCGTCGTTCAGAGGGGCGCCGTTCAGGGTGACGCGGGTGCGGGCCTGGCCGAAGCCGCGGATGGTGAAGTACGAGTAGCCGATGCCGTGGCCATTGTCGTTGTAGGCGTAAAACCCCGGCGCCACCCCGGCCAGCAGCATGGCCGGGTCCTGCCCCCAGTACGCCTCCTGGATGCGCTCCTGCGGTACGTTGGTGAAGGTGGCCGGGTCGATCCCCTCCCGGGCGCGCGTGGCGGTCACCTCGATGCGATCGGTGAAGGCAGCCTCGGGGGTGAGCGCGACGGCCAGCGGCGCGGTGAGGGGCAGGTCGAGCTTGAGCCTTTCCGGGCGGTACCCGGCGTGCCCGACCAGCAGCTGGACGGGGGTGAGGTCGGGGACGGTGAGGGAGAACTCCCCCGCCTCGTCGGTCGACACGGGCGCACCCCCGGACGCCGACACGCGGGCCCCTTGAAGGGGAGCACCCGTGCGAGCATCCACCACCCGGCCGCGCAGTTCGGCGGCGAGGGCGGGAGTACTGGTTGCGAGAAGGAGCAGCGCCAGAGCGAGACATCGTTGCATCGTCCACCTCCTTCCCGGGCTCCCCGGCGGGGAGGACCGCGGTGGAGCGACGACGCCCGCACTGCTGTTCGTTCCGTTCCCTACGCCGGCATGACCCGGATCAGGTTCACGAGGGTGTGATCTCAGCCCCACCGGCGGGCGGCGGGGCACCCCTACGGAAAACCGCGAAGATTCAAAGAGCCGGGGTGATTGTGAAGCAGGGCGACTGGGGTGTCAAGCGGCGGGGCCGCTCCGGCTCGAGGGGTGACGTTACGCTGCAGCACCGGGCCGCGCCGCCGATTATCCACCGCAATATTATGTTTGACCACAACTTTCGCGCCGCCGCCTATGTCGCGGAGGGCAGCGTGGCCCCCTTCAGAAGGGTTGCCGTTGCCTGCCCCTCCCTGTCCGGCGGGTAGCTGTACGTGCGGTTGGCCACTCGCCCGCCGACAGCCTCCAGCCAGGCGAGGGCGACCGACTCGACGATGGATTCGGTCAAATCCGGCCCGGATCATCTTCCTGTAGGAGCGACGCATGCTGTAGGGGCGACGCACGCGTCGCCCCTACTTGCTACCATGGCTGCCGAAAACGGCCGGCAAAGGGGGCGAACGACGGTGCGGATCGCGGCGAACGGCGTGACGTTGGCGGTGGAGGAGGCGGGCAGCGGGGTGCCGCTGTTGCTGGTGCACGGTTTTCCCCTGTCGGCGCAGATGTGGGAGCCGGTGCTGCCGGCGCTGGTCGCGGCGGCGCGGGTGATCACCCTCGACCTGCGGGGTTTCGGGGGCTCGCAGGCGCCCCCCGCCGGCTACACCATGGAGGCGCTGGCCGAGGACGTGGTGGCGGTGGCGGACGCCCTGGGGCTGGAGCGGTTCGTGCTGGGCGGCCACTCCATGGGCGGCTACGTGGCCTTCCGGGTGGCGGCGCGCTGGCCCCAGCGGCTGGCGGGCCTGGTGGTGGTGGATAGCCGCGCCGAGGCCGACGACGAGGCGGGGCGGCAGCGGCGCCAGCAGGCCATCGAGCGCATCCTCGGGGGCGAGAGAGCAGGGTTTCTCGAGGAATTCCTCCCCAATCTGCTCGCCCCCGCGACCCGGCAGCGGGCGCCCCGGCTGCTGGCCGAGCTGCGGCGGATCGCCGACGAGGTGCCCGCCCACGTGCTGGCCGGCTGCCTGGCGGGAATGCGCGATCGCCCCGACAGCCGGCCGCTGCTGCCGGGCCTCGGAGTACCGGCGCTGGTGCTGGTGGGAGCCGAGGACGCCATCACCCCGCCGGACACCGCTCGCGCCATGGCCGAGGCCCTGCCCCGGGGGCGGCTGGCCGTCATCCCCGGGTGCGGCCACACCCCGCCGGTGGAGCGGCCGGTG
>JABRVY010000374.1:0-4314 GCA_039961755.1 Acidobacteriota bacterium
GGGAGAAGCGCTGGTCCTCCGAGGCCCAGTCCAGCATCACGTTGCCGGCGGTGGCGGGGGTGGTCAACATCATCCCCCACCAGCCGACACGCAACGGGTATTCGGTGGAGCTGCGCCAGGAGTGGATCGACACCACCCCGGCCACCGCCGGCAACGTGATGCTGGACTGGGCCTCGGAGGACCAGCGCTTCTCCCTGGCCACCTTCGTCCAGAGGGACCACGTGCGACCGGTGGACCTCTCCGGCGACGGCTTCACCGAGGTCAACGTGCGCAAGCTGGAGGTGGCGGGGGCGCGGGCCACCGCCCTGCTGCTGGGCGGTGATGCCAAGCTGGCCGTTGCCCTCACCCGGGCCGAGGAGTTCCGGCGCGGCGGCGACCGGCTGGATCTGCCGGAGCACCAGGCGGAGGTGGCAGAGTCGGCCCGCAGTCGGCGCACCGCCGCCGACCTGTCGTTCTTCCACACCCTGGGGCCGTCCGTGCACTGGCGCGCCACCCTTTCCCACGCCCGCACCTCCCGGGACACCTACTACGGCTCGGGGGGGGACCCCAACGCCTACGGGAACTCGGAAAGCCCCATGAGCATCGCCGACGCCCAGTTCAGCGCCCGCCGGGGCAGCCACCTGCTCACCGTGGGGGCGTCGTACTCCGAGGAGCGCCTCGAGGACGCCCAGCCCGCCTACGGCCGCCTCACCGACGAGCGCTACCGCAACCGGGCGCTGTTCTTCCAGGACGAGTGGTCCCCTCACCCCACCCTGACCCTGGTGGTCGGGGGGCGGGTGGACAGGCACTCGGCCCTCCAGGACGCGGTGGTCTCACCGCGGGTGGCGGCGGCGTGGTTCGCCTCCCCGGCCCTCACCCTGCGCGCCTCGCTGGGCTCGGGTTTCCGCGCCCCCCAGGTGTTCGACGAGGACCTCCACGTCACCCAGGTGGGAGGCGAGGGGCAGATCATCCGCAACCACCCGGAGCTCGAGCCCGAGAGAGCCCGCAGCACCCTGCTGAGCGCCGAGTGGACGCGCAGCCTGGGGCGGGGCTCGGCCATGGCCGAGCTGGCCATCTTCCACACGCGCCTGGCCGACCTCTTCCACGTCGTCGACGACGACGACCCGCGCACCCCCGAAGCCGAGTTCCAGCGCATCAACCTGGGCGGCGCCCGCCTTGCCGGCGCCGAGCTGTCCCTGGGCGCCTCCCTGGCCGCCGTGACGGTGCAGCTGGGCTGGACGGTGCAACGCGCCCGGCTGGACGAGCCGGAGCCCGACTTCGGCAGCCGCCGCATGTTCCGCAGCCCGGAGCAGCTGGGGCTGGCCATCCTCGGCTGGACCCCGGCCCCCCACTGGCGCGCCACCGCCACCGCCCGCCACTTCGGCTCCATGGCCGTACCCCACCACGCCGGCTACATCCCGGAGGACCGCCTGGAGATCACGCCCTACCTGGTGACCCTCGACCTGGCGCTGGCCCGTACCATCTCGCTGGGCAGCCCGGGGGGGCCGCGGGTGGAGCTCACCGCCGGGGTGCGCAACCTCACCGACCGCTACCAGCGCGACCTGGACCAGGGGCCGCTGCGGGACTCCGGGTACGTGTACGGCCCCCGCTACCCACGCATTTTCTTCACCGCCCTGCGCCTCGAGCGGTGACGGCCGTTGATCTTCTGCCCGCGCCGGATAGGGCACAGGCAACCGGGAGGGGGCGCCTCACCTGCCCTGCCAGGACCCGATCAGGGCTACCGCTTCTGGCGCAGCACGTTGAGGGCGCTGCCCGCCCTGAACCAGGCGATCTGCTCGGCGCCGAAGGTGTGCCGGCAGAAGAACTCGTCCCTCGTCCCGTCGGCGTGGTTCACCAGCACCCTGACGGATTTACCCGGGGCCAGCTCGGCCAGGCCCAGGATGGACACCCGGTCCCCCGGGAGGATCTTCTCGTAGTCGGCCGGGTCCTCGAAGTGCAGGGGGAGCAACCCTTGCTTTTTGAGGTTGGTCTCGTGGATGCGGGCGAAGGAGCGGGCCAGGATGGCCACCCCGCCCAGGTGGCGCGGCTCCATGGCGGCGTGCTCCCGCGAGGAGCCCTCACCGTAGTTCTCGTCGCCCACCGCCACCCAGCGCAACCCCCTTCCTTTGAGGTCGCGGGCGATCTTGTTGAACTCCATCACCTCGCCGGTCAGCGGGTGGGCCCCCCGGCCCGCCTCCCCGGTGAAGGCGTTGACCGCCCCCAGGAACAGGTTGTTGGAGATGTTGTCCAGGTGGCCGCGGTACTTCAGCCACGGTCCGGCGGGGGAGATGTGGTCGGTGGTGCACTTCCCCCTGGCCTTCAGGAGCACCGGGCAGTCCAGGTAGTCCTGCCCGTCCCAGGCGGGGAAGGGCTCGAGCAGCTGCAGTCGGTCGGAGCCCTCGCGCACCTGCACCTGCACCCCCTGGGCGTCCGCCGGCGGCGCCTGGAACCCCTCCGCCTTGAAGACGAACCCGGCCTCGGGCACCTCCGGTGCCGGGGGCGGGGAGGACAGTCGCACCTGGCGGCCGTTCACCGGGATCTCCTCGCCCACCGGGTTCACCGCCAGGGTGCCCGCCACCGCGTAGGCCACCACCACCTCGGGGGAGCCGATGAACGACAGGGTGGCGGGGTTGCCGTCGTTGCGGGCGGGGAAGTTGCGGTTGAAGGAGGAAACGATGGAGTTGGGAGTGCCCTTGGCAAACCCCTCCCGGTGCCACTGGCCGATACACGGGCCGCAGGCATTGGCCAGCACGATGGCCCCGAACTCGTCGAGGGTGGCCAGCAGACCGTCGCGCTCGATGGTGGCGTAGACCTGCTCCGAGCCGGGGGTGATGTAGAGGGGCACCCGCGCCTTCACCCCCTGGGCCAGGGCCTCCCGGGCCACCGCCGCGGCTCGCACGATGTCCTCGTACGACGAGTTGGTGCAGGAGCCCACCAGCGCCGCCGAGATCTCCAGGGGGTAGCCGTGCTCCCGCGCCGCCGCCGGCACCGCCGACAGGGGCCGCGCCAGGTCTGGCGTGTGTGGGCCTACCAGGTGCGGCTCCAGGGCGTCCAGGTCGATGTGGATGACCCGGTGATAGAAGCGCTCGGGCCGGGCCTCCACCTCGGGGTCGGCCACCAGCAGGTCGCGGTGGGCGTTGGCCAGGTCGGCCAGCTCCCCCCGGCGGGTGGCCCGCAGGTAGGTTTCCATGCGCTGGTCGTAGGGGAAGATCGAGGTGGTGGCGCCGTGCTCGGCCCCCATGTTGGTGATGGTGGCCTTGCCGGTGCAGGAGATCGAGGCGCAGCCGGGGCCGAAGAACTCCACCACGGCGTTGGTGCCGCCCTTCACGGTGAGGATGTCCAGCAGCTTCAGGATCACGTCCTTGGGGGCCGTCCAGCCGCGCAGGGAGCCGGTGAGCCTGACGCCGATCAGGGTGGGCTGCAGCACCTCCCAGGGGAAACCGGCCATCACGTCCACGGCGTCAGCTCCCCCCACCCCGGAGGCGAACATCCCCAGTCCACCGGCGTTGGGGGTGTGGGAGTCGGTGCCGATCATCATGCCGCCGGGGAAGGCGTAGTTCTCCAGCACCACCTGGTGGATGATCCCCGAGCCGGGCTTCCAGAACCCCAGCCCGTAGCGGGCCGAGCAGGAGGCCAGGAAGTCGTACACCTCGCGGTTCTCCTCGATGGCCCGGGCGACGTCCTCGGCCGCCCCGGAGCGGGCCCGGATGAGGTGGTCGCAGTGCACGGTGGTGGGCACCGCCGCTCGCTCCATGCCGGCGGTTGAGAACTGCAACAGCGCCATCTGGGCGGTGGCGTCCTGCATGGCCACCCGGTCGGGCTGCAGTTCGAGGTAGGCCTTGCCCGGGTCCAGTTCGGCTCCCTCCGGGTCCTTGAGGTGCCCGAAGAGGATCTTTTCCGTCAGGGTCAGTGGGCGCCCCAGGCGGCGCCGGATCACCTCCAGCCGCTGGCGGGTGCGCTCGTAGGTGGCTTTCACGAGTTCGGGGGTGGTTTCGATCGAGGCCATGATCATTCCTCCCGTGGTGCGGTGGCACCGGTGCGGTGGCGCCGGCCTACCGAAGCGGCGTGAGTATAGCGCCGCCGGGCTCCCAGCGGCGCTCCACCGTCCAGGCGGACGAGGCGTACCTCTCCTGTCGCAGGACCTCGGCCCGGGCCAGCTCGGCCGCGGTGAGGGCGCCGCGCTCGAAGCGGGTCCCCAGCACCTCGGCGAAGCCCGCCTGGAGCGCGCTGGCCAGCGCCTCCGGGGAGGGGAGATCGTCCATCAGCTCCGCCAGCGTCACCACCGCCGCCCGCAACTCGCCGTCGCCGGGCAGACCCAGGCAGCCGGCCTGCAGC
>JABRVY010000375.1:0-4682 GCA_039961755.1 Acidobacteriota bacterium
GCCCCCGCCAGCTCCCTGCGGGCGGAGGCGCGGACCGGGCGGCTCAAGGTGGCCAACGCCGGCACCGGGGTGGGGTGGTACTTCGAGGCGGCCAGCGACCGGCTGGTGTTCGCCGGGGAGACGTACCGCACCTTCCACGCCGAGGGGAACGCCTACCACCTCCGGCAGACCCAGATTCCCGACCCCGAGCGCATGGTTGAAAGGCACGGGCAGAGGCAGCCCCCCCAGGGACAGGCGCTGGCGTTCCGGGAGTCGCTGCACTTTGAAGAGGAAAAGGACCTGATGTACGCACTCTGGCTCGACCCGGCCAACCCGGACGCTCGCTACTGGTTCTGGGATTACCTCTACGGCTCGGTGCGGCCGCGGGTGGAACTCCCGCTGCGGGCGCCCTCCCCGGCCGCCAAGGGTAGCGCCGTGCTGCGGGTCAGGCTTTACGGCTTCACCGACGTGTACCCGGGCAACGAGCACCGGGTGTCGGTGGAGCTGAACGGGCGGCCGGTGGGGTCATCCGTGGAGTGGGACGGCCTCAATCCGGCGGAGCTGGTGGTGGACTTCGATCAGAGTTTGCTGGACCCATCTGGCACCAACACCCTGGCCCTGGTGCACGCCCTGGCCTCCAGTCACCCCCGTTCCGGGCAGTTCCTGGAGTCCATCGACCTGGAGTACTGGCGCCTGCCGGTGGCCGACAACGGCCAGCTGTGGGTACGCGGGGCAGCGGGCGGGGTCCAGGAGGTGAGGGGGTTTTCCGGTCGGGACATCCTGGTCATCGAGTCTCCCCTGCGCGGCGGGGTGGTACGGCGGGACGTTCGCACCTACGCCTCCGAGGGCGGCTGGGCGGTGGCCTTCGAGGCCGAGAGGGGGAAGGACTACCTGGTGGCGGAAGTAGCTGGAGTGCGGCCGACGGTGGTGGATCCCCGCCCCCAGGCCGATCTGCTGAGCGGGTCCAACCGGGCCGGGTACCTCATCATCGCACCGCGGGAGTTCGAGGGCACCGCCCAGGCCCTGGCGTCGTTCAGGCAGTCGAGCTTTGGCCCGGTGCTGGTGGTATGGCTCGACGACATCTACAAGTCGTTCTCCCACGGGCGGGTCGATCCCCTCGCCGTCGGGCACTTCATGGCCCATGCGCGGTCGGCCTGGGCGCTCCCACCTTCGACGGTGACGCTCCTGGGCAAGGGCTCGCTGGACCGCAAGAACCGCATGGGGTACGGGGACAACTTCCTGCCCGTGCTCATGACCGCGAACCCGTGGGCGCTGGCCGAGTCGGACGCCCGCCTGCTGGGGTTTGCCGACGGCGTCGTGCCCTTCGCCTACGGCCGCATCCCCATCGTCAACGACGCCGAAGGCAAGGCCTACGTGGCCAAGTTGAGGGCCGCGGAGGCCCGGGCGGGCGGTTCCCTGCGTCAGGGGATTGTCACGGCGGATAACCCCGACTCTGCCGGAGACTTCCACGCCGATGCCGAGGGCATTGCCGGGCAGCTGGAAAGATTGGGATTTGCCGCGGTGACGCGGGCCTTCCACCCGTTGCAGTCGGTACGGCCGGTGTTGACCAGCTCTTCCTCCTGGGAGGCGGCGGTCGTCACCTATTCCGGCCACGGGTCCAACCGGCAGGTGGGCACCTCGCGGGAGAACTTTCTCACCGGCGAGGACGCCGCTCTCCTGGCCAACCTCCCGTCCTCGCTGTTCGTGGCGCTCACCTGCGCGGTGGGGGGAACTGCCGCTCCCGGTGTCCGCTCGCTGACCGGGGAGCTGGTGCTCAACTCCCAGGGGGGCGCGAGCGCGGCGCTGGCGCCGTCGGGGCTGGCCGTGAATACCGACGCCCATACGTTGGGTGCGACCTTTTTCGAACATGTCTTTCTGCGGGGAAACAGCGTGGGCGGGGCCCTGGCGGCGGCGACGGCGCAGACCCGCGGCGGAATTTCTGGCTTCACCGCGCCGGTGTACTCGATCATCGGCGACCCCGCGGTGGGGACGAGGTAGGGCACGGGGGGGACATGACTGACGACATTCGCGCGGCAGACGCGCTGGGCCTGGGGAGCGAGGAGGAGAATCGGGCCGGTGGCGCCACCCGGCGGCCGGGGCGCAAGCCCTACGGGCCGCCTCGACTGATCAGTAGCGAGCCCCTGGAGTTCGCCGCCGGCACGTGTTCGCCTCCGACCGGCCCGTTCGGAAAGACGTACGTTCCCCCCTCGACCTGCACGCAGCTGGGCTCGTGACCCCGGGGGCGGAGCTGGCGGCGCTCCCCAGCTGGGGAGATGAAAACGTCGTGCTGGCGCTGCCGCCGTGCACCGTGGGCCTGGAGGGGTTGAGCCGCGGCCAGCGCCAGGCGATCCGCGCCCAGTACGCGGGCTTTCAAGGGACCGGCGGGTGCGCGCCAGAGGCTCACATTCGCTGCCGCGTCGGTCGCTTGCCGCACCCCCTCGCCGAGGCCGCCGAGGCGTTCACGCGGCACGGGGAGTACGCCCCCCGGATTGAACCCGGCGAGGCCGGGGTTGGCCTGGTGGGGTACAGCTCCCTGGCGTGGCTGGAGCGCAGGGCCGGCGTCGCGGCGCGGGCGGCTCTGGCGGTGGCGGGCGAGGAGGAGCTGGCCCAGCCCTTCGTGCTCGAGAACTTCCTGCGCATCGTCACCGCCTACCGGGCGCTCGCCCTAGGCGGCGTCCTGCTCCACAGCGCCGGGGTGGTGCACGGGGGGCGAGCTTTCCTCTTCTGTGGGCGGGCCAACGCCGGCAAGACCACCCTGGCGCGCAAGGCGGCGGCGGCCGGGGCGCAGGTGGTGAGTGACGACCTCAACATGGTCATGCCCGGCCCGGGGGGCTGGTGGGTGCACCCGGTGCCCTTCACCGGCGAGTTCGGCCGGCAGCAGCCCCCGGCGGCCGAGGCCTGCCCGTTGGTGGCGGTGGCGCTGCTGGAGAAGACGGCGGCGTTGAGGGTGGCCCCGGTCCAGCCGGCCGAGGCCGTGGCCGCCTTGCTGGTGGGGTGCCCCTTCGTCAACGCCGACAGCGAGGAATTCCCTGCACTCGCGAGTGTTGTGAGCGACGTGGCAGCCGGGGTGCCGGTGCTGCGGGTTGGCGTGGCCAGGGGGGATTCGTTCCCGGTCATCCTGGCGGCCGTGGAGGAGAGGGTGAAACATGGCGGGTGAAGAGGGGGAGATGGCGGTGCGTCTCGGCCGGCGGGTGCGGCACCGGGCCGTGGCGGGGGACGGGGTGCTGGTGCACCTGGAGCGCGGGCAGGTGATGGTGGTGACTGAGGTGGGGCTGCGCGTGGTGGAGCTACTGCACCAGGGGCCGCGCACCGTGCCCGAGCTGGTGGCTAGCATCGTCGGCGAGTTCGAGGTGGACGAGGATACCGCCCGGCGGGACCTGGAACTGTTCCTGGCTCAGCTGCGGGGGGAGCAGGTGCTCGAAGGCGTGGCCACGGCGGCCGCGGCGTCGGCGGGAAAATAGCGGCCGTGTCCATCATGGGCGTGTGGCGGCGGGCGCGGCAGCAGCGGCTGCTGCTGGATGTCACGCTGGAGCTCACCTACCGCTGCAATCTGGACTGTTTCTACTGTTACAACGACCGCACCAAGAAAGGCACCCCCCTGTCCCTGGAGCAGTACCGCATCCTGCTCGAGGACCTCGCCCGCATGCAGGCGATGTTCGTCATGCTCACCGGTGGGGAGCCTATGGTGCACCCGCACTTCTTCGCCATCGGACGGATGACGAAGGAGCTGGGGTTTGTCACCCGCGTACGCACGAACGGGCACACTCTGAACCCCCGCAACGTCGAGCGGCTGCTCGAGGAGGTGGACCCGCATCTGGTGGAGGTCACGCTGCACGGGGCCACCGCCGAGGTCCACGACCGCCAGACCCGGGTTCCCGGCAGCTTCCAGCGGCTTCTGGGCCACCTGCGGCGGGCGCCGGCGGCCGGCTTGCGGTGCGGCCTGGTGGTCACCCCCACGGCCTGGAACGAACACCAGATCGAGGAGATGGCGGCCCTCGCCGACGAGCTGGGGATTCCCCTGCGCTTCCAGGGGCCGGTGGGGCCCCGGGACAACGGCGACACGGAACCCCTCACCATCCAGCCTGCCCCCGCCACCTGGGAGCGGGTCAGCGCCCTGGTGAGCGAGCGTCGCGCCCGCGAGGCGGCCCGCGTCACTCCGGTGGAAATCTCCGCTGATCCGGGGGATGAGCCGCGCGCCACCTGCAGCGTCGGGCTTTCCGGGGTACACATCGATCCCTACGGCAACGTCCAGGCTTGTATACATTTGCAAGAGTCGACGGGTAGCCTGCACGAGCACTCCATCGAGGAGATCTGGAACCACTCCCCCATCTTTCGCCAGGCCCGGGAGGGAGCGGTGGCCGCCGCCAGCCGGTTCGTGGGTACCCTTCCCACCCAGCTGGGGGCGCCGGTGTTCTGTCTGGCGGTGGAGAGGAACTGCGGCAAGGGGGGGGCCCCGTGCGGCTGTCGCTGAGCCCGAGACAGCGGGAGGCGGTCTTCGGGGCGCAGGGGTGCCTGGCGACGGCCCTCGACGACGACGCCGAAGTGGTGGTGCGCGCCACGGGCACCTGCATGCAGCCGGAAATCATGGAAGGAGCGACCCTTCGGCTGGCACGTCGGCGGCTCCGGCCGGGCGACGCCCTGGCCTGGGCCGCCCTGGGGGGGGAGCGACCGACCGTCCACCGGCTGCTGGGGCCGGTGTGGTG
>JABRVY010000376.1:0-6494 GCA_039961755.1 Acidobacteriota bacterium
CTCGCGCTCCGCGGGCCACTCGGTTCCCAGCAGGTAGCGGTCAAACCAGGGTCGCCACTGCTGCTTGGTCACGTAGTCGGTGATGCCGAGAAAATGCTGCGTCTGCGCCTG
Source organism: Acidobacteriota bacterium (assembly GCA_039961755.1). Taxonomy (GTDB): domain Bacteria; phylum Acidobacteriota; class Thermoanaerobaculia; order Thermoanaerobaculales; family Thermoanaerobaculaceae; genus CALEVZ01. The sequence goes on from JABRVY010000376.1 coordinate 112, forward strand.
GCGAAACTCGAAGGAACGCACGAAACTCTTGAGCACGGTGAAGAACTGGTTGTCCCCCAGCTCCTGCCGCAGGGCGTGCAGCACCAGCGGCCCCTTGTTGTACAGCAGACCGAAGCGGTCCTCCCACCCCGCCTGGCCGGCCAGGTAGTTGGCCAGGTACACCGTCCCCTTGTCCCTGACGAACCTGGAGTTGCTTCTCCAGCGCCGGAGGCTGGTGTCGAACTCCTGTTTCTTCCATAACTTGCCCATGGCGTAGGCGGCCATGTACTCGGCCGTGGACTCGGACAACCACTGGTCCTCGCCCTCCCCCAGCTTGGCCACGTGCCCCCACCAGGTGTGGGCCAGCTCGTGCGCCAGTCGGGCGTTGATGCCCTGGGAGAACAGGCGCGCCAGCACGTCCTCCAGCGGCGAAAACGCCTCCTTGGTAATGAAGATGATGCCGGCAGGGGCCTGGCCGAAGCCGTAGGAATTGATCTCGATGACGTTCAGCTCGGCGAACGGGAAGGCCCCCAGGTAGGGCTCGTAGAAGTCCAGCAGGGCGCTGATGATGGAGGCGATCTGCTGCATCGAGCGCTCCTCCGCCGACACGTAGCGCGACACGCGGATCTTGATCCCCCGGTGTTCCCGCTCCAGGGTCTTGTACTTGCCGGCCAGAATCGCCGGAATCTGGATGGGTTTGTCCTCTCTGAACTCGGCACACTCCAGCCCCTCCTCCTGCCAGCGGCGCACGGTGCGACCGCAGGAGAAGGGCGTGAAGGGGGCTGCCGCCTTGACCACGGCGCGATAGCTGAAGTGCTGCAACTCCAGCCTTTCCGGCAGGGGCAGCCAGCTGGCGGTGGGCAGCTCCCAGAAGCTCATCCCTCCCGGCCGGTCCAGCACCTCCCCCTGGATCTCGAAGAGCAGGGTGACCCTCTCGCCCTCCCCCAGGGGGCGCGGCAACTCCACCAGCAAATCGCCGCTGGCGTGCACGAAGGGCTGGCCCTGGCCGTCCTCCCCCCGCACCGAAACGAGGGTGTAGGGCTCCAGCGCCGGGTGGCCGCCGAGCCCCGCCTCGATCACCCGGTCGCTCCACAACGACAGCGCCAGCACGCGCGTCGGCGTCACGCCGGTGAAGGTCTCCCGCACCGCCAGCCGGGCGGTGCGCCCGCGCGGGTTCTCCAGGGTGAGATTCACGTCGGTGAGCAGATAAGGCCGCGGACGGGGGGCGAGCCACGCCCGCCCCACCGGCTCCCCCACCAGGGGGAGAGCGAACCGCCACTGGGAAAAAGGCCGCGCCTGGGCCCCCGACTTCACCAGCACGGCAAGCGTCGCCTGGTGATCCCGCATGGAATCGTGGGTGAACAGGTAGTCATCGTTCTTGCCCACCAGCTCGGCGAGATAGAAAGGCTGCGCCGGCGGATCCACCCAGGCCTGCGCCAGGAGCGTGGGATACCGCGGCGCCCGCAGGTGGGCGAAGCGAGCCCGGTGTTCCTCCAGCGCCGAGGACTCCCCCAGGGGCGGCGACTCCCCAACGAGGGCGGTCACCCCTCCCGGCGAGGCGAGGATCAGAGCGCTGCTGACGGTCTCCTGAAAGACCCCATCGGCCCCGACGGTGCTCCTGGTCAATCGCTTGACGTTGGTGCGGAACACCGACCCGGCGAACTCCTCAGCGAGGGCGTAGCGCATGGTTGCCTCGCCGGCGAAGTACGCTCCCACCACCGTCTGCCGCGCCACCACCGGCCGCAGGGAGCCGCTGCGTATCTCCAGCCGCAGACGACCCAGCTCGAGCGTTCGTCCTGCCGCCGGCACCCCTGCTCCGGATGAACGCACGTCGCCCAGGGCCGCCGCCCACTCGACCACCGTGCCGCCGCTCGCCGCCGCCCACGTCGCCAGGGTGATCACCGCCACGCCGAACGCCAGCCGTCGTACCATGCCCTGCCTCCCGATGACAGATACTGTACACGACCCGATCGGCGATCGCTGCCCCACCCGCCGGCCCGCGTACAATCCTCCGTCGTGACCGCGCGCGTCGACCTCGAGGGGCGGGTGGTGACCTGCTCGGTGCACGATCTCCTCCCGGACCCCCTGCGGCGCTCCCTGGGCCTGCCGGGGGAGGGCTTCTCGCGCCTGGCCATCGGCGCCGAGTTGCACCGGCGGGTACAGGCGCAACGCGCCAGCGAGACCCCCGGCTACCTGGCGGAGGTCCCCATCGACGCGGCACTGGAGATCGACGGCTGGACCCTGCGCATCGCCGGGCGCGCTGACGGGGTGGTGCCGGGCGCCGACGGACGACCGGTGGTGGAGGAGATCAAGACCGTGGACCTGCGCGCCGAGCTGTCGCGATCTTCCGCGACAGAGCGACTGGAGCGCCACCGCTGGCAGGTACGGCTGTACGCCTTCTGCCTCTACCCCGACGGCGGCGCCAACGCCCGCCTGCTACTGGTGGACCTCTCCGGCCGCCGCACCCACCTGGAGGAGGTGCCCTGGTCGCCGGCAGATGCCCGCGCCTTCCTGCGCGGGCGCCTGCACACCTGGATCGCCCTCGAACGGGAGCGCGAGCGGCTGAGGGAGCGCTGGCGGCAGGCGGCAGCCCAGCTGCCCTTCCCCTACCCGGAGCCGCGGCCAGTGCAGCTGGAGGCCATGCAGGCGGTGGACGAGGCGCTGGCGGCGGGCCGGCACCTGCTGCTGGCGGCTCCCACCGGCACCGGCAAGACCGCGGCGGCGCTCTACCCGACGGTGCGACACGCCCTCCAGCACGGCCGGCGGGTCGTCTTCCTCACCGCCAAGACGTTGCAGCAGAAGCTGGCGGTGGAGACCGTGCAGCTGCTGCAGGAGGGAGCGTGGCGCTCCCTGCAGCTGCGCGCCAAGGCGAAGATGTGCGCCAACCGCGAGGTCATCTGCCACGAGGAGCTGTGCGAGTTCGCCCGCGAGTACGGGCTCAAGGTGCAACGGCAGGGGGTGCTGGAGGCCCTCCTCGAGAGTCCGCCACACCTGGATCCGGACCGCATCTTCGCCGTCGCCCGAACCGCCCAGGTGTGCCCCTTCGAGGTGTCCCTGGAACTGGTGGGGCACTGCTCGGTCATCGTCTGCGACTACAACTACGTCTTCGCCCCCAACGTCTCCCTGGCCTCCCTGGTGGTGGGCGGCGAACTGGACGATACCTACCTCATCATCGACGAGGCGCACAACCTGGTGGAGCGGGCGCGGGAGTATTACTCCCCCCGCCTGAGCACGGCGGCGCTGGCCCAGGCCAGGCGGGTGGTGGAGGGGTACTCGGCGCGGGTGTGCCAGCAGCTGCTGGAGGTGCTGACCCGCCTGGAAGGGCTCGTCCGCGACACCGTGAACGAGGCCCTCGGCCGTCGCACCGGCGTGCTCCCAACCGAATTACCCACCGCTGCCCTGGCCCAGCTCCGCCTGGAGCTGGACGGGCTGATGCCCGACTACTTCGCCTTCAAGCGCGACGCCGAGCTGTGGCTGGCCGAGGATCCTCTCATTGCCACCTTGCTCACCCTGGCACAGACCTCCGAGCTGGCGGCACTAGAGGCCGAGGAGCTCGCCCCCCTCGCCCAGCGCAGCGACGACGGCGACGAGGCCGTGCGCCTCTTTTGCCTGGATGCCGCGCGGTTCACCGGCGCCGTCATCGCCCGCTCGGCGGGGTGCGTGGCCATGTCCGCCACCCTGGAGCCGTTCGAGTTCTACCGTGATCTGCTCGGGTTCCCCCCCCAGCGCACCGACACCCTGGCGTTGCCCTCGCCCTTTCCCCCCGAGCACCGACTGGTGATCGCTGTGGATTCGGTGGACACCTCCTACCGTCACCGCCATCGCTTCTACGAGCCCATTGCCCGGCTGGTGGCCGAGCTGACTCCGGCCGGCCGCAACGTCCTGGCGCTGTTTCCCTCCTACGCCTTCCTGCGCGAGGTCGCCAGCCGCCTGCGGGCTCCGGGTCATCGGGTGGAGGTGCAGCAGGAGGGGGACTCGGACGCCGCTCGCCGCCGGGTGCTGGAGCTGCTGCGCGGCAACGAGGAGCCGGTGCTGCTGATGGCCGTCATGGGCGGGGTGTTCGCGGAGGGGGTGGACTACCCCGGCGACATGCTGCAGGGCGTCATCGTGGTCTCCCCGGCACTGCCCCTGGTCACGCCGGAGCGGGAGCTGCTCAAGCAGCACTTTGCCGAGCGCTACGAGCGCGGCTTCGAGTACGCGTACCTGGTGCCGGGCATGACCCGGGTGGTGCAGGCCGCCGGGCGACTCATCCGATCGGACCAAGACCGCGGGGTCATCGTCCTGATGTGCAAGCGCTTCCTGCGCCGCCCCTACGTCGACCTGCTACCCCACGACTGGACCGGGGGTGACCCGGCGGAGCTGCGGACCGAGGATCCAGTCCTTGCGGTACGCGAGTTCTTCCGCAATCTGTCATGCTAGAATGAGACTCTATCAACTGGGAGGGCGTCATGGAGACCATCGCCACAGTGCTCAAGGAAAAGGGCCCCAATGTCCACCAGCTTCCCCCCACCGCCACCGTCATGGAGGCGGTCGAGGCCATGTGTGCGGCCAAGGTGGGCTCGGTACTGGTGGTCGAGGAGCAGCGGCCGGTGGGCATCTTTACCGAGCGGGACCTGATGACCAGGGTCATCCTGGGGCGCCGCGACCCGCAAGCCACCCCCCTCGCCGAGGTGATGACCCGCGAGGTGGTGTGCGTGGAGGAGTCCACCACCACCGCTGCCGCCATGGCGTTGATGACCGAGCGACGGGTTCGCCACCTCCCGGTGGTGAACGGCGGCAGGGTGGTCGGCCTGGTGTCCATCGGCGATCTGGTGCGGCGGCAGACGACCATGCAGTCCTACGAGATTCGCATGCTCACCAACTACATCATGGGGAGCTATCCAGGCTGATCGCGCCCCGGGCGGGTAAGGACCGCCGGCGACCGGCCCGAGGTGTCACCCCTCCGCCGCGCGCTCGCCGAACAGGGCGTGGGCGGAGGCGGCCAGGATCGCCACCCTGACCAGCTGGCCCGCGGCGATGCCTTCCCAGGGTGGCAAGTTGACCACCCGGTTGTCGGCCCCCCGCCCCTGCCACAGCGCCCCTCGCCTGGCGGGCCCGTCCAGCAGCACTTCCACGGTGCGGCCAATGAGCCCCTGGTTGAGGGACAGCTGGATCTCCTCCTGCAGCTGGAACAGCCGCTCCAGACGCTCCCCCGCCACCGGTCGGGGCACCGCGCCGGGGTAGCGACTGGCGGGCGTGCGCGGGCGCGGCGAGTAAATGAACCCGAAGAGCTGCCCGAAACGAACCTCCTCCACCAGCCGCAGGGTGTCCTGGAAGTCCTCCTCGCTCTCGCCCGGGAATCCGACGATCACGTCGGTGGAGAGGGTGAGATGGGGCGCCGCCGCGCGGATGGCGGCGACCAGCTCCCGGTACTCCTGGCTGGTGTAACGACGGTGCATGCGCCGCAGGACGGCGTCGGAGCCGGCCTGAAACGGCAGGTGCAGGTAGCTGCCCAGCCGGGGCACCTGCCCCAGCGCCGCGATCAGTCGGGGGGTGAAGAACGCCGGATGAGAGGTGATGAACTGCACCCGCCACAGCCCTTCCACCTCCCCTACCGCGGTCAGCAGATCTGCCAGATCGGCACCGCTCGCCGGGCAGCGATAGGCGTTGATGGTCTGCCCCAGCAGGGTGACCTCCCGGGCGCCGCCGTCAACGAGCTGGCGCACCTCGGCCACGATGTCAGCCAGCGGTCGGCTCACCTCTCGCCCGCGGGTGTAGGGCACCACGCAGAAGGTACAGTGCTGATTGCAGCCGTGGATGGCGGTCACCAGCTGACGCGCCCCGCCGCGACGGACGATGAGACTGGCGTCGTAATCCCGGTTACTCCCGACAAAACCCTGCGCCACCGGCCGCCCCCCGGCTTCCACCTCATCGAGCAAGCCGGGCAGCTGCTTGAACTTCCCTGGCCCCAGCACGAACGACAGCACCCGCGACCGGGCCAGCAGGCGGGCGCCCTCCTGCTCCGCCACGCACCCACACAGCCCGACCACCTTCGGGTTGCCCCCCTGCAGGCGCAGCTTGTGCAACTCGCCGAGGCGGGAGAGCACCTTCTGGACGGCCTTCTCGCGCACCGAGCAGGTGTTGAGCAACACCACGTCCGCCGTGCCGGGTTCGCCGGCCGGTTGCAACCCCCGCGACTCCAGGACGCCGGCCAGCTGCTGGCTGTCCAGCACGTTCATCTGGCAACCCCAGGTCTCGACGTAATAGCTGGCCAGGTTCACGAAACGCTACTCACCCTCCCGTTGCAGCCGGAAAAGATACCATGTCTCAGCCCGAAAACCGCGGTTGGCTTCTACTGCGAGGCCGGATTTCGCCGCGCTGGCGGGCGTACTCGGGGACTCGGGCGCTGCGCCGTACGCTTGAGA
>JABRVY010000377.1:0-5156 GCA_039961755.1 Acidobacteriota bacterium
GCCTCGGGGGAGGCCTGGCCCAGCGCCTGGCGCAGGCGGCCCACCAGCTCGGGCACCGGCACGCCGCCGATCCTGGCCGCCTGCTCCAGCGTCGCCACCCGGGCGACGGTGCGGCGCAGCAGCGGGTTGCGCAGGCGGGCAAACTCCGGGGAGATGGAAATCAGCACCTCCTCCAGCTCCGGGTGGGCGTCCAGGAGGGGCCCGATCCTGGTGGCAGGACTCACGATCTCGCTCATGCCGCGTCTCCCTCATCCAGCAGCCGGCGCTCCCCTTGAAGGGCGCGGATGGCGGTGACGTCCTGGGTCACCTCCAGGCACCCGAGGTACTCCCCGCCCTCCCCGCGCACGGCGAAGTAGCGAATATGCAGAAACTTCCCGTGCAAGGTGATCCAGAACTCGGCCACCTCCCGCCGGCCGGCCCGCATGTCATCCAGAATCTGCTGCACGATGTGCACCGAGGAAGGGGGGTGGCAGTCCTGCACCCGCCGCCCGAGGATGGCCCGGTTGCGGGCAAAGATGCGCTCCTTGCCCTCGGTGAAGAAGGCCACGCGGTCCGCGGCGTCCACGAAGGTGAGGTCCAGGGGCAAGGTGTTGAACAGCGCAATGAGCTGGCGCAGGGTGAAGTGCCCGGAGGGCAGGCGCACGGCGTCGTCGGGGGGAAGCTCGGCGGTGCGTTCAGGTACCGTCGCCGGGCGCGGCTCCCACCCCGGCTCGGGCTCCACCAGCAGGGGGGGAAACTCCCCCCACTGGGCCTGCACCTGGGCCCACTCGGTGTCGGCGAAGTTCTCGGCGCACATGGGGAAGAGGAAGCGCTCCTCCTTCTCGGTGAGGCCCTCGATCTCGGCGAGCATGGGCTCCAGCACGGCCTGGCGAATCAGGGCTAGCTCCTCGCCCCGGGCCTCCCCGGCGGCGGCGACCGCCTCCCCCGCCGCCTTCATGTGCTCGCGGATCTCGTCGTGCAGCCGCCACATCACCTTGGGGGGACCGGCGATGCCCGCCTTCTCCAGGAAGGGGAAGAGCAGATACTCCTTGCGCAGGTAGTGCCCCTCCACCTGGGCCAGGCGCTGGTGGACCGCCCGCCAGGCGGCGATCTGTTCCTCGTGGAGGCGCCCCGGCCCGGTGGGGAAGGCGGCCACCACCCCCCGGTAGGCGGCCACCGCCTCCCGGATCGCCTGATTGTCCCGGCGCAGGGTGTGCAGGGGGTGACCCGGCACCTCCTCGGCGCGCTCGCGCCGCTCCAGGTGCTCGCGGAAGACGGCGGCGTGCACCTCGCACATGCGCCGCACCTCCTCCACCGGCATTCCCTCGGCGATGAGTTCGCTCTCCAGCGCTCCCACCTCCCCCGCCCCCACCCCCTCCAGGATGGCGCGGAAACGGTCCTTCACCGACTCCGCCGGGGCGCCGTCGTGCAGCTCCCGGATGATGCGCTTCAGGGCCTCCAGCCGGTGCCTGCGGTTGTCGATCAACTCGCTCATGTCAACCTCCAATTTCACCTTACCGTTATCGACCTCTTCCTACCTTGACCCGCATCAAGCGCGGCAGCGCCCGGGGATCAACCTTCACGCTGACTTCACATGGATGACCGATACAGCATCGAGTGGCCGCCGCCGAGTTCCAGCCGCCCCCGCCTGTCCTCGCAATGCATGACTGCCACCTCCCCCGGGAGGTGCTGGCCAGCCACGCGTCGCCCTTCAGGCACCCGCTGCCGTACATGGCCCACCGCTTCCTAGACCGGCTGCTGTGCCGCAGCGTGGCCGCCCTCGCCCAGCGACGCATCCTCCGGGTCGACGGGCTGGAGCGGGTGCACCCCCGCCACGACCCCTTCATCCTGGCCCTCAACCACAGCCAACGGCCGGAGGCGGTGCTGGTCCCCACCCTCCTGATCTTCGCCCGCGGCGGCAAGCTGATTCACTTCCTGGCCGACTGGAACTTCCTCATGGTGCCCCTGGTGGGGACGCTGTTTCGCCGCAGCGGCACGGTCATCGTCGGCGGCAAGAGCGCCAGGCCTCGCATCCTCAACGCCCTCAAGCCCCTGCTGGTGCCCCGGGGGTCCCCCCTGCGGCGGGCGCAGCGGCGGCTGGAGGCGGGCCGGTCGGTGGGGGTGTTCCCCGAGGGGACCGTCAACCGCAACCCCGCCGAGCTACTCCCCGGCCAGGCGGGGGCGGCGGCCCTGGCCCTCGCCACCGGCGCGCCCCTGATCCCCGCCGGGATCCGCTTCCCCGGCCATCGCCCCGGCACCCCCATCCGCGAGTGGGAGCGCATGGAGATCGTCATCGGTGAGCCCGTCCTGGCTCGCCGCCCCCCCTCCTCCTCGCGGCCCGACCGCGGCCAGGTGCAGGAACTGCACCGGCAGCTGATGAGCGCCATTTCCACGCTGTGCGGCAAGGCTATCCACCACGCGCAAGGAGCGTGACATGCGACATCGCGACCAGATCACCGTCAACCACATCACCGACGAGCAGGATCGGCGGGCTGCCCTGGGGGTGCTGCGATCGGTCTACGTGGCCGAGAAGCGCTGGGTCAACCAGGAGGGGGACCTCCTCCCGGCGGGAGACCTCAAGTCGGACCACGTCGCCTGGTTCCTGACGCGGGTGGCGGGACACCCCACCGGGGTGGTGCGGGTGCTGTTCCAGCTGCCGCTGGAGCTCTACCGCTCCTACCAGATCGTGCCCCTGGACCCGACTCTGGATGTGGAGCGCTTCCTCTCCTCCAACCGCATCGCCGAGGTGGGCCGCTTTGCCGTGCTGCCGGAGGCGCGCGGGCAGATCATGGTGGCCGCCTCCCTCATCAAGGCGGCGGCGCGGGAAACCCTGGCCCGCAACTATACCCACCTGATCACCGACGTGTTCGAGAACGACCCCAACAGCCCCTACGAGTTCCACACCCGGGTGCTGGGGTTCGTGCCGGTGGCCACCCACGAGCACGGCGAGCTGGCGACGGCGGGGCGCCGCATCACCATGCTCCTGGACCTGGCCAGGTCGTACCAGCGCCTGGCCGCCAAGAACAACTGGATCTTCCGCTACATCTTCGAGGGGGAGTGGCCCACCCAGTGGAAGCCCGCCGCCGGCGCCGAAACCTGAAGAGTGCTGCCTGCCACCGTCGGGGCCGGTGGCAGCGCCCCGGGCAAGCGCCTTCCCGGTGTCCGCACCCGCCTCGGGAGCGAAGAGATCCGCCCAGCCACCGGCCTTCCCCCCACCCTGGCCTGCCCCGCCGAAACGGCTCCATCCGGACCGTTTGATTACCCGGTGAAGGCCGGCAGCGGGTAAGCTGGTGCCAGCATGCCCACCGCCCCATCCCACCCGGCACCGCCACCGTCGGCCCGACGGCGGGCGGCGCTGCTCTTTGCTCTCAACGTGGTCGCGGTGCTGGCGGCGGCGGCGGTGGCGGCCTGGTGGCTGTTCGCTCCGGCCTGGGAGCTGCTGGGCGAGCTGGGGGAGGCGCGCACCGGTGAGCCCACCCGCCTGTACGGGCAACCCAGAGTGCTGCGCTCCGCCGCGCCGCTGAACCTTGCAGCGCTGGTGCGGGAGCTGGAGCTGCAGGGCTACCGCCCCGCCCGGGGCCCGCAGCCGCCGGCGAGCGGCCGCTTTCGCCTGCCCGGCGACGGCCGGCTGGCCATCGGGGTGCGCCGCTCCCCCTCCCCCGGCGGGGTGCTGCCGCCGCGCCTCGTCGAGGTGCGGGTGCGCGAGGGACGGGCGGACATTCTGCGCCTGGACGGCAAGGGAGTCTCGGCGGTGGCCCTCGAGCCGCCGCTGCTGGCCGCCGTCTACGGCCCGCGGCGGATCGAGCGCCGCCCGGTCACCCTCGCTGACCTCAACAACGACCTGGTGCGCGCCGTGTTGGCCGCCGAGGACGACGGCTTCTTCCAGCACGGCGGGCTGTCCCTCTCCAGCGTCCTGCGCGCCCTCTGGGTGGACCTGCGGGGCGGCGAGATCCGCCAGGGCGGCTCCACCATCACCCAGCAGCTGGCCCGCAACCTCTTCCTGAGCCACGAGCGCAGCTGGACCCGCAAGTTGCGGGAGGCGGCGCTGGCCGTGGCGCTGGAGCTGGAGCTGTCCAAGTGGCAGATTCTCGAGTCGTACCTCAACGCCGTCTACCTGGGCGTGGTCGACGGCATCAACATCGTGGGCGTGGGCGCCGGGGCGCGCGCCTTTTTCGGCAAGGACGCCCGCGAGCTGTCCCTGGCGGAGGCGGCGGCGCTGGCGGGGATGATCGCCTCCCCCGGCGGCGCCTCCCCCCTCGCCAACCCGGAGCGCTGCACCCAGCGCCGGAACTGGGTGCTCGGGCGCCTGCGGGAGCTGGGCTGGGCCGACGAGGAGAGGGTGCGGGCGGCGCTCGCCGAGCCGCTGGGGGCGGCGCCGGAGCCCATTGCGGTGCGCCACGCGCCGTACTTCGCCGAGGCGGCGCGCCGGGAGGCGCTAGAGGGGTGGCAGCTGCCACCCCTGGAGGACGGCGGGTTCACCGTCCTCACCACCCTTTCCCTGGCCGACCAGCGGGCCGCCGAGGGCGCCGTCAGGGAGGGGCTGGCGGCGCTCCAGCAGCGATCCCGCGGGGGGCAGGAGCGGCTGGAGGCGGCGCTGGTATCGCTCGACCCGCGCAGCGGCGCCATCCTCGCCTACGTGGGCGGGCGTAACTGGGCCGCCAGTCAGTTCGACCGCGCCGGCAGCGCCCGCCGCTCGCCGGGGTCGGCCTTCAAGCCGGTGGTCTACGCCGCCGCCCTCGCCCGCGGGCAGCTCTCCCCCGCCTCGCTGCTGGACGACTCACCCCTGTCGCTGAAGGTGGGGGGCTCGCTCTGGACCCCCGCCAACGACGACGACCGCTTCCTGGGGGCGGTCACCCTCCGGCGCGCCGTGGAGGACAGCCGCAACATCCCGGCGGTGCGGGCAGCGCTGACCGCGGGACTGCCGGAGGTCGCCGCCCTGGCCCGCCGCATGGGGGTCACCTCTCCCCTCGAGCCGGTCCCCTCCCTGGCCCTGGGGGCGTTGGCCCTGTCGCCGGTGGAGCTGGCCACGGTGTACGCCACCCTGGCCGCCGGCGGGGCGCGCCCCCCCGTGCACGGTGTCCTCGCCGTCCTTGACCCCGCCGGCGGCCAGGGTGGCGTACACCGTGGCCAGCTCCACCGGCGACAGGGCCAACGCCCCCAGGGCCAGGGAGGGGACC
>JABRVY010000378.1:0-2336 GCA_039961755.1 Acidobacteriota bacterium
AGCGGGCGCCCTCCAGGGTGGCGGCGTACCACTGGGGCGGGGTGGTGGAGGTGGAGTACTGGTAGGCTACCGTCCGCCCATCGCGGCTGGCGACGAGGGTTTCCATGCCCAGGGTGTGCTCTCCGGTGAGGTCCTGGCGCTGCCAGCCGGCGGGGGCGCGACGAAAGTGGGCGGGACGGAAGCGCACCCCATCGGCCAGCAGCGCGAGCACGCCCCCCTGCACCGGCGCGATCCCCCCTCCCAGGCCACGCTCCCAGCTGCCGTCCACCCGTTCGGTCCGCCCCCGGGCCAGGTCGTGGTACCAGAGCTGCTGAACCGAGGCGCTGCGGTACCGGGGGTGACGACTGTACCGGTTGACGAGGTAGAAGCCGCGGGAGTCGGGGCTCCAGGCAATCAGCTCCGGAACGAGGGGGGTGTCCGCCAGCAGACGCTCCGCCTTGCCGGTGGTGAGGTCGACCGCAAAGGTGTGAGGGGGTGTGCGCTCATCGAACTCGTAGGAGAGGCTCTGCTGGGTCCGCACCACCGCGTGGCGACCGTCGGGAGCGACTGCCAGCAGGTCGATCCAGTCGCGGTTGAAGGTCAGGGGGGTCGCCGTGCCGTCCTCCAGCTTCACCCGGAAGAGCCGCACCGGGGGCTCATGCTCGGCGTCCTCCACGACGATGGAGGTGTCCCTGCGCTCCTTGAGGTCGCGCTCCCGCCAGGCGGGCGCCTCCTGGGCGGCCACTACCAGGGTGGCGGGGTCGATCCAGCCCAGGGCCCGCACCGGCCGCTCCAGGCGAGTCACCGGAAAGGGCTCTCCCCCGGCGACGCGCATCGCCCACACCTGACCCCTGGCCGCCTTGTCGTCCTTCACCCCGGGCCGCGGGCGGGTGAAGAGAAAGGCGACCGACGATCCGTCCGGTGAAAAGCTCGGGGAGGAGACCGAATCCGTGCCCCGGGTGAGCTGCACGGCGCTGCCGTCGGCCAGGCGGGTCAACCAGAGGTGATTGACCCGCTTCTGTTCCCCCTCGGGGGTCTCCGCCACCACGCTCCTGGTCCAGGCGGCCAGGCGGCCGTCGGGGGAGAGGGTCCAGGCGGTGACTCGCTCGGCCAGCAGCAGGTCGTCCACTGACCACGGCGGCGGCGTGGCGCTGCCGGGCCAGGCCGAGAGCATCATCAGGATCAGGGGGCACAGAGCAGGGCGCATCGAGACCTCCTCGCCCGCGGCTCACCGCGGTGACCGGGCGCTGGGCGCTCTTGGAGGGTAGCAGGCTCGCGATGAACATGAGCCGGAGCGAACCTGGCCGCTCGAGGGCCGTGGCTTACCGCCCGAACAGCCGTCGCCGTTTGACCTCGTAGGGCTTGTTGGCGGTGCCGAAGCTGGAGGAGTGGCCGGAGGTATCGGTGGCGACGATGTACAGCTCCACCACCCCGGCGTTGCCGTGCACGGCCGGCGACAGCTCCAGCACGTACTCATCGCCACCGAGGTGCTTGAGCTGCACCTCGCGGTACTGCTTGCGCTCGTCGGTGCGCACGTAGGCCTTGGCGCTGGCCACCCGGTAGTCATCGGTGATGCGCACCGGCACGGTGAGGGTTTCATCTTTCTTGAACCTGGGATCGAAGCCCGGGCTGATGGCAATGACCGGCGCCTGGGCGTCCAGCTCGGCCAGCCGGGCCTGCAGACGATCCCGGGTCTCGGCAAAGGCGGAGGCCAGGTACGGGGGCGGTACCAGCGAAGCCAGAAGCGCCAGGCCGGCCTCGGGGTTGCCCCGTTCCAGCGCCTGGGCGGCATCGGCGAGTACTCGGCGTGCCTGCTCGTCGATGGCCCGCTCGTGGCGAGCGCGGGCCAGCCGCTCGGCGATGCCGGGGGCCTCGGGCCAGGCGTTGGCGACCAGCTCCAGTCGCTGGATGGCGCGGTCCCAGCGGCGCGCCTGGAGGTGCCCGTCGGCCTCGGCCAGGAGGGCGCGGGCCGCCTCCTCCCGCAGCTCGAAGGCCCGTTGATAGGCCGGCAAGATGGCCGTCATCTCGGCGCTGCGCTGCAAGAGCTCCAGGTGGTCGCCGGCGCGTTGCGCCCGCGTCATCTGCCCGGAAACCTTCAATGCCTCGTTGGCCTTGGCCAGTTGCTCGCGCAGGCCGGGGACGGCGGCCTGCTCGCGGGCGGTCATGCCGGCCAGGGCATCCACCGCCGCCCGCAGGGTGCGCAGGTTGCCGCTGCGCAGGCCCTGCGCCAGGTCGGCGATGGCCCTCTCGCGGCTCATCCCCTCCAGCTCGGCGGCGATGCTGCGGGCCAGGGCAGCATCGGCGGGAGACAGGGCCGCCAGGCGCTCGGGGGGGATCTCGCCGAGGATGCGGCGCGC
>JABRVY010000379.1:0-6458 GCA_039961755.1 Acidobacteriota bacterium
TCACCGCCGCGGCGGTGATGGTCAAGGGGTTGACGGCCTGGTTCCTGCTGCGGCGTACCTACCGCGTGCAGGCGGGGGAGACCATCCTGTTCCACGCCGCCGCCGGCGGCGTGGGCCTGCTGGCTTGCCAGTGGGCGGCCTCCCTGGGCGCCACGGTGATCGGCACGGTGGGGAGCGAGGCCAAGGTGGAGCTGGCCCGCCGTCACGGCTGCCACCACGTGGTGGTGCTGGACCGGGATGATGTCCCCCGGCGCGTGCGGGAGCTCACCGACGGCCGCGGGGTGCCGGTGGTCTATGACTCGGTGGGGCGCTCCACCTGGGAAGCCTCCCTGGACTGCCTGGCGCCCCGGGGGTTGATGGTGTCCTTCGGCAACGCCTCCGGCCCGGTGCCACCCTTCTCTCCGCTGGTACTGGCGGAAAAGGGGTCGCTGTACCTCACTCGCCCCACCCTGATGACCTACACCGCCGCCCGTGCCGACCTGCTGGCCGGGGCCGAGGAGCTGTTCTCGGCCCTTCACGATGGCCTGCTCCGGGTTCACCTGCACGGCACCTACCCCCTGGCCGAGGCGGCCAGCGCCCACCGCGAGCTGGAGGGCCGCCGCACGGTGGGGTCGACGGTGCTGCTGCCCTGAGCAGGAGGCAGGGTGGACACCCACGCCCTCGGCCGGGACCTGGAAACCCTCGCTGCCGCCAGACAGCGGTGGCAGGAGCTGGCGGTGCAGCACAAGGCCGCCTACCTGGAGCAGGCCCTGCACGGCACCGTGCGGGTGGCCGATGCCCAGGCCCTGGCCGCCTGCCGCGCCAAGGGGATCTCCCCGGACTCGCCCCAGGGTGCCGAGGAGTGGCTGGGCGGACCTCTCGCCCAGGCCCGGGTGCTGCGCCTTCTCCTCCGCACCCTGCGGCAGATCGCCCGGCACGGGGCGCCCCGCCTGCCCCTGCGACGCCTTCGCCGCCGCCCCTCGGGAGCGCTTGCCGCCGAGATCTTCCCCGTCGACCTGATGGATCGCCTCCTCTACCGCGGTTTTCGCGCCGAGGTGTGGATGCAGCCGGGAGTCACGCCAGAGGAGGTCCTGGCGGGCATGGGGTCGCTCTATCGCCAGACCCCTCCACCGGGACGGGTGGCGCTGGTGCTGGGGGCCGGCAACGTCGCCTCCATCGGGCCCCTGGATGCCATTCACAAGCTCTTTGCCGAAGGCCAGGTGGTCATCCTCAAGATGCACGAGGTCAACGAGTACCTCCGGCCGTTCATCGAGGAGGCGTTTGCCGCCCTGATCCGGGACGGTTTCCTGCGGGTGGTGTCTGGCGGCCCCGAGGTGGGCGCCTACCTGGTCGCCCATCCCCTGGTGGAGGAGATCCACATCACCGGCTCCGACCGCACCCACGACGCCATCGTCTACGGGTCCGGCGACGACGGCGCCCGGCGCAAGGCGGAGGACCGTCCCTTGGTTGCCAAGCGCCTCACCTCGGAGCTGGGCAACGTGGGGCCGGTGATCGTGGTCCCCGGCCAGTGGAGCGACGCCGAGCTCGCCTTCCACGCCGAAAACATCGCCACCCAGATGGCCAACAACGCCGGCTTCAACTGCAACGCGGCGCGGGTGTTGCTCACCTCCCGTCGCTGGCCCCAGCGCCAGGCCCTGCTGGACCGCCTGCTGGCGACGCTGGCACGCATCCCCTCCCGGCCGGCATACTACCCCGGGGCGGAGGCACGCTACGACCACCTGCTCGCCGCCAACCCCCGGGCCGTCCAGGTGGGGGAGCGCCGGCCCGGGGTACTGCCGTGGACCCTCGTCCCCGACCTCTCCCCCGAAGACCACCACAACCCCTGCTTCACCACCGAGGGGTTCTGCTCCCTGACCGCCGAAACTCCCCTGGAGGCCGAGGACCCCGCCGAGTTTCTGGCCGCCGCCGTGGCCTTCGCCAACCAGCGCCTGTGGGGGACCCTCAACGCCTGCATCCTGGTGGATCCACGCACCCGCCGGAGGCTGGGTCCTCGCCTGGAGCAGGCGGTGGAGGAGCTACGCTACGGCACCGTGGCCATCAACCACTGGCCCGCCATGGGGTTCGCCCTCGGCGTCACCACCTGGGGGGCCTACCCCGGCCACACTCGCCAGCGGATCGAAAGCGGCATCGGAGTGGTGCACAACACCATGCTCTTCCAGCACCCCGAAAAGAGCGTCATCGACGGGCCGTTCATCATCTCCCCCCGGCCCCCCTGGTTCGTGACCCACCCGGGGGCAGCGGCGGCGGCGCGGCAGCTGGTTCGGGTGGAGGGAAGACGCCAGCTGGCAGCCCTGCTGCCCCTGATGCTGGCCGCCTTCAAAGGATAGAGCGCAGGAGCGCGGGCAACTCGTCCATGGTCTCCAGCACGGCGACAGCGCCGGCGCCGCGCAGGTCCTCGGCCGGGTGGTACCCCCACGTCACGCCCACCGCCGTCGCTCCAGCGGCGCGCGCCATCGCCATGTCGAACACCGTGTCACCCACCATCACCGTCGCCTCCGGCGCCACCCCCACCTCACCCATGGCGCGCTCCAGCATGGCCGGGTGGGGCTTGCCCGGCCCCTGGTCGGCCGTCTGCAGGGTGGCGAACCGCCCGTTGAGCCCGTGTCGCGTCAGCGCCGCGGCCAGGCCCCGCTGCGACTTGCCCGTGGCGATCCCCAGCACCCAGCCCTCCCGGACGAGCAGGGTCAACACCTCCTCGACCCCGTCGAAGAGCCGTTCCGGGGCGCCTTCCCTGACTAGCAGAGCGGTGTAGGCCTGACGGTAGGCGGCCGCCAGACGCTCCAGCGTCTCCGCGGGCTGCCCCGGCGCCAACGTTTCCACCGCCTCCGCCAGGGTCAGGCCCACCACCCGCCGCACCGCGGCAGCCGGGGGAGCTGGCACGCCGGCGGCGGAAAACGCTTGCGAGAAGGCGTCCACGATGGTGGCGAGGCTGTCCACCAGGGTTCCGTCCCAGTCGAACACCACCAGGCGAGGGTCGGCGGCCATGCTCGCCGAGGGTACCGGCCCTCGAGGGAGGTCACCACCACCGCCACCGGGCCGGGGTACACTGCCCCCGAGCCGGCGGGAGGAACCCCATGTGGTGGTACCTGAGAAGGAAACCGCAGTGCATCGGCCTGGCCCTCTCCGGGGGGGCGGTGCGGGGGGCCGCCCACGTCGGCGTGCTGGAGGTGCTCCGCCGGGAGGGGATCGAGGCGCAGGTGGTGGCCGGGACCAGCGTCGGCTCGCTGGTGGGGGCGGCTTACGCGGCGGGGTTGCCACCGGAGGAGCTGCGCGGGGTGTTTCGCACCGTGCGCTGGCCTCGCCTGGCCAGGCTCTCCTGGCGCAACCGCTTCAGCCTGTTCGACACCCGCCCGATGGAGGACGTCATCCACTCCGTCCTCGGGGTTGCAGATTTCGACCAGCTCTCCAGGCCCTTCGCCGCGGTGGCCTGCGACGTGGTCACCGGCGAGCGGGTGGTGCTGCGATCCGGCCCCCTGGCGCCGGCACTGCGCGCCTCGTCGGCGGTGCCGGGGGTGTTCCCGCCGGTGGCGATCGAGGGACGTCTCTTGGTGGACGGATGCGTGGTGGACAACCTGCCAGTGGACGTGGCGCGGGAGCTGGGGGCCGATTTTGTCATCGCGGTGGACATCGTGCCGCCGCCCCTGGGGGCGCGCAAACCGCGCAACATCCTGGAGCTCATGATGACCACCGGCTACCTGTGGAGTCGTGCCAATCACCCGCCGGAGAAGGAACTGGATTGCCTGATTCAGCCCCGGGTCGGCGCCTATCTGGGGTGGGACTTCTCCGATGTGGAGGCGCTGGAGGCGTGCGGCCGCGCCGCCGCCGAGGAGGCCCTGCCGGCGCTGCGGGCGGCTCTGGGTTGAGGTGATGCCGGGCATAGGCAGTGCGGCATCGAAGCTAAGGAGATCTTGGAGGAGCCATGAAGATCCTCATCGTGTCAGCCCTCGTCGTCATCGCCGGCCTGGGGGTTTTCACCTTTCTGTCCACCGGTGAGGTGGGCCTGTGGCCGGGCCGTCGATCCTCCGAGGAGATCCGTCTCCGCACCCTGGAGAAACAACTGGAACGGGCCCGCCAGCAGGTGGCACAGGCCCGGCGAGCGGCCGGCAGGGCTGGCGCCGACGCCTCCACCGCGGTGGCCGCGGCGCAGCGGGAGGCCGAGCGGCTGGCCCAGGAGCTGGAGTCCGTGCTGGCAGAGCTTCGCCGCTCGGCGCAGGAGCAGGCGGCGGAGGCACGCGCCGGTGCCCATCGCCGGCTGGAGCAGGCGCAGAAGAGGGCCAGGGAACGGGCAGAAAAACTCCAGCGCGCCCTCCAGGCGTTCCAGCGGGAGCTGCAGTGAGACTCTCGTCGTCGTGACCTTACCGGCGACGCACGATCTCGGCCAGGTCCAGCCCTTCCTCCCGCGCCACGGCCGCGATCTGGCCGACGAAGCGGGCGGCGTCGACGGGGTAGCCGGCAGTGGGTGTCAGCCCTGGCACCCGCGCCGCCCAGAACCGGTTGAGTAGCTCCATGTGCAACTCCCGGATGTACTTGGCCACCATGGAGGCGAGCGCGACGGGAAGCTGCCGGGCCTCGCACCCCACCGTCACGCACACCTCCAGGGAGGCGCCGCTCGCCCGCGTCACCCGGTAGCGGGAGACGCTGGCGTCCTCGCCGAGGATCCAGACGAAGCCCCGGGGGAAGACACCCTGCAGCCACGGCCCGTACCTGCGGCGGCCGCCCAGGCGGTCCAGGTGCACCTCGCCGTCGTCCTCGGGTAGCCGGCGCAGGAGGCGGGCGTCCACCGCCAGGAGCGCCTCGCCCTTGCCGCCGGTGTCGGCCAGGAGCCGGTTGAAGGCGCACTCATTCACCACATCACAGGCGATCAGCGGTGGCTGGAGGCCCAGCTCGCGCAGCCGCCCCGCCAGACGCTGGCTGTCCCGCTGGATGGCGGCAGGATCGGCGGCCCGGGGGAGGGGCAAGGCGTCCCCCTGGTAGAAAGGCAGCGGAGTCGCGTCGGCGGCCCCGGAGGCGCTCATCCGAGCCATCAGCTCCCCCAGCGAACCCGGCACCTTTCCGGCCGTGCCCGCCACCGCCAGGACGGCGTGCTCCAGACGGCGAAAGCCGGCCCGGTCCCGCTGCCCGCGATAGAGCCTCTTGCTGTCGGCGATCACCAGCGAGCCCTGGCTGGGCGATACCGCCGGGGCCAGCGCCTCCCACAACGATTCGCCCAGGACCTTTGGGGGGCCGGCCCAGGTGACCGCCGCCGCCACCAGAGGACCGAGGCGGGGGCCTACCCCGGCCTCATCGATGCCTGCCAGAATCGCCATGGGCGGAGATTGTACGGCCCCCCCAGGGCCGGCGCTGACCCCGGTGTGACCGAGGACACCGCCGGCGGCCGCCGCGAGGGAAGAAAACTGCTATGCTTTGGCTGGTTAGCCCGGCGCAAGGGCACGGTGCCGCAGGGCGCCGAAGGGTTTACCGTGGCGATGCCGGGTGGGTGAGGACCCATGGACGTTCGCGATGTAGCTGCCGCCTACCGTCTGGAGGAAGTCCTGAGCGCCTCGCCGTTGTCCACTGTGCGGCGGGCGATCGATCCGGGCAGTGGTCAGATCGTGGCGGTGAAGATCCTCAAGCCCCTCGCCGACGGGGTCAGCCAGGTGCAGCGGGAGCGGTTCATCACCGCCATGCGCCGACTCGCCGAGCTGCAGCTGGCCGCCATGCCGGAGGTGCTGGATTACGGCTTCACCGCCGACGATGGGGCTTTCCTGGTCACCTCCTTCGTCGAGGGGACGCCCCTGTCCGAGTTCACCAGCGCACCGGTGGAGCGGATCGTCCCCATCCTCGCCGATCTGGCGCGGGCGCTCGAGGTCCTGGCTGATAACGGGCTGGTGCACCATAACCTCTGCCCCGAAAACGTCCTGGTGGTGGAGTCCCCCGGCGGCGAGACGGTGCAGCTGCTGGGACTCGGCACGGTGGCGTACCTCGCCGCGGACGGGGGTGAGGCGCCCCTGGGCCGGTCGCCCGAGGCCGAACGCTTTGCCGCCGCCGAGCTGCTGGTGCCCCGGGCCCTCGCCCACTCCCTCGCCTGGCGGGCCGATCTCTACTCCTTCGCCCTGCTCGCCTGCGAGCTCCTGCACGCCGAGGTGGTGGGGCTGGGCTCGCCGGCGCCACGGGTCAGCCTGCCCATCACCGAGCTGCGCCACGGCGCTGCCCTGCAGGAGCATCTGTCGGTGGCTCTGCGGCGCGATCCCCAGGCTCGCACCACCACCTTCGCCGAGTTGCGGCGCCTGCTGCTGTCGCGCCTCGCCCCGGAGATCCCGCCGAGCCCCTCCCGCGGAGCATTGGAAAAGGAAGGGGCAGGGGAGGCCGAGGCCACCATCCGGCAGCCCGTGCCGGCGGCAGCCGCCGCCAGGCCGGGGCCCAGTCGCCCCCAGCTCAAGGTCAAGGTGGGGATGCGCGACGCCGCGGAGTCGGCGCGC
>JABRVY010000380.1:0-1391 GCA_039961755.1 Acidobacteriota bacterium
CCTCCTGGGGGTTCGGGGGGGTGCAGCGCAACGGCCTGGCCCTCAAGGAGCACCGGGACGTGCCGTACATCCTGGATTCATGGGCGAAGGTTCTCACCAAGGATCTCGTCACCCCCATCGGGGTGCTCCTGCGGCTGCGGGACACCCTGGCCCTGCCCTTCGTCTCCCGCCGGGCGGTGTACCACACGGTGGAGTGGCTGGAAGGTCTCCCTGCCCACCCTGAGTGCCCCAAGGCAAAGATGAGCGAAGAGGACTACCGTCGAATGCTGGCCGACACCCTGGCCTGGCAGCTGCAACGGCAAGGGGTGAAACCGGAGGAGTACAGGAAGAACGGTTACAAGCGGCTCCTGCGCGAGAACGAAACCCCGGCGAAGTCCTTGGCCGAGGACATCGTCACGGTGGCTCTGCGCCAGTGCCAGCCCTGGGCCGAACGCACCCGCTGGCGCTGCGTGCCGGACCACCTCAAGGACATGCTGACGGTGGCCGAGTTCCTGGCCCGGGAGGGGCGGGCGCCGCAACCGCAACCCGAGCAGGGCAAGGGAGGTGAGGCATGAGCCGCCTGTGGCTGTACCTGGAACCGCTGGACGTGCTGTACCTGCGGGGCAACAGCGCCTTCGGGGGGCCCGGCGACCACGCCGAGGCACTCATGCCCCCCTGGCCCTCGGTGTTTTCGGGGGCCCTCCGCTCGGCCCTGCTGGCCCGGGCCGGGGTGGACCTGGGGCGCTTCACCGACGAAGGTGCGGAACACTCACGAGAGGAATACAAGAAGGTCCTCGGCACCCCGAGCACGCCCGGCGACTTCCGCCTGGCGGCGGCGCTGCTGGGGCGGCGCGGCAAGGAGACCGGGGCCGTGGAGGCGGTCTTTCCCCTGCCCGCCGACCTGGTGATTGGCACGGGCGCCACAGCGCAAGGGGAGGGGTCCGACAAGACCACCTGCCCCGCCTGCCCGGCCCACGACCCCAGGGAAAAGAACGAGAAGCCCAGGGCTCACGGCGCACCCCTGGAGGTGCACCGGCTGCGGCCCCTGCCGCTGGGGGAGCTGCTCCCGCACCTCCGCCACGGCGGCCCCACCCCGGACCTGCCGGTGCTGGTGCGCGACAAGGAAGGCAAGGCGGAGTCAGGGTACTGGCTCACAGCCAAAGGGTGGGAGGCCTACGCCAGGGGGGGCACGCCGTCGGCTGATCAGCTGGTGAAACGCAGCGATCTCTGGGAGAGCGACTTTCGCCTCGGCATCGCCCGCAGCCGGGAGAGCTACACGGTGGAGACGGGCAGGATCTACACCACCCAGGCGGTGGCCTTCAAGGAAAACACGGGGTTCCTGGTGGCGGTGGAGGGCTGCCCGGCGGAGCTGCTGCGCGGCATTGACCTGGTGCGCCTGGGCGGGGATGGGC